>CANHPJ010000006.1 GCA_947462515.1 Bacteroidota bacterium
CACTCTTCCTGTATTACAGGAGATATTTTTGGTTCATGCAGATGTGATTGTGGTCCACAATTGCAACGAGCTATGGAAATTATTGAAAAGGAAGGTAAAGGGGTAATTGTTTATATGAACCAAGAGGGTAGAGGAATAGGTCTTATTAACAAGTTAAAAGCTTATAAGCTACAAGAACAAGGTATGGACACTGTGGAAGCCAACTTGGAATTAGGATTTAAAATGGACGAGCGAGATTATGGCATTGGAGCTCAAATTATTAGAGAACTTGGAATAAGTAAAATAAAGTTGCTCAGTAATAATCCTGTAAAACGTTCAGGATTAATTGGTTACGGACTGGAGATAGTTGAGAATATTGCTATTGAAATACCATCCAATAAGCATAATATAAATTATTTAGAAACAAAAAAGACCAAAATGGGTCATAATTTAAAGTTAGACTCAAGGGAATGATCCTTTAACCTAAAAAGTAATAAACATAAATCCGGAGCCTATTAAGCTTCGGATTTTTTGTCTTTATCAATTTTAGGACCTCTCTTATAAATAACTAATCCATTTAAAAAATTTCTTAATACCTGATCGCCACAAGGTTTAAAATTTGGATGATCATCGCTTCTGAAAAAGGCACTAAGTTCTGTTTTTGTGGTTTTAAAATTAACCAATTTCAATATTTCTACAATATCATCATCTCTCAATTGTAAAGCTACTCTCAATTTTTTTAATACATCGTTATTGCTCATGACTATATAAAGTTAAAATTGCTATCCTGTATAGCTGATTTATCAAAGTTCTTTTTTGAAAAATTTTCCATATCAATAATGGTAAGATATAATAAAGGGGAATAATTACCAGGTGATTCTTTTATCATTTTTTTTAATAGCTCTAAACTAACATATTCCCATTCAGAAGCTTCATTTTTATTTATTTTGGGTTTGCCTGCATAAATACCAAAAAAAACCTCTATGTATTTTTTATCAAAAAAATTATGCTCGGTCTCTGATTCGTGAACATAATCAAAGGCCTTTATCAATTGACAATCAAATCCCATTTCTTCTTTTAACCTCCTATGCGCCGCATCAATACAATTCTCATCAATAGTAGGGTAACTCGAACAAATAGACCACATTCCCGGATAGGTTTGCTTGTTTAATGCCCGTTTTTGAAGTAATAATTCCTGATCTTTGTTGAAAACAAATACAGAAAAAGCCCGGTGAAGAACTCCATTAAGCAAAGCATCTTTTTTGGACAATTTCCCAAGTGGGAGGTTATTTTTATTTACTGCAATAACTTGTTCGCTGAGCATAATGTAAATATAAAGAATATTTAAGTTTTGCTTTTAATTTTTAATAACTGTTTTATATATTATCTGTTTCAAATAAACATCAATGTAATTTATTGGTTTTATATCGATCAAAAACTGCAATTTATAAAAAAACCGCCCGCTTTATTAATATTCATTTAAAATGAAACCAATAAAGCAGGCGGTTTAATTAAAACAACAAATGGCTATTTAACAATAAGTTTTTTTGTTGATTTTTTGTTTGCATCTGAAATATGAACGATATAAATTCCAGCGGCCCACTCTGAAATATTTATGTCCATCATATTTTGATTTTCTGAAATGGCTCCCGAATAAATTTCTCTTCCATCCATTGACATAATTTTTAAGGTGAGTGGCGAATTTGTGCTCTCATTCATTTTAATCCTAACAAAATTGCTAGCCGGGTTTGGCATTATATCAAACATAATCTCACTTTTTATCTCTTCGGTTTCATTTATTTGAGAGATTATAGCAGTTTTAGCTTGGAGGGTTATTGCTTGTAATTTTACCATTGTTATGGAAACCGGTGGTAAATTCAAAGCCATTGAACTGCCATTTAACCAAACTGTATCAACTTTGGTATAGGTTGGCTTTGTATCTGCCGATCCTATTCCTTTAAGCTGCCATCTTTCTCCACCAGCAGTGGTTAAATAGTTTGAAAATGAGATATTGGCAGTTTGCAGACTAGTCTCTTTATTAATTAAAAACAGGTTAAGTTGTTTTGACACATCATCGTAGCTGGCAAAGGATCTTACTTTAGTTGTACCTGATGCAGATACCATTTTTTTCAGAATATTGTTACCCCATATTGACAGTGCAGTGCCATTTGGTTGAAAATTACCATCAGATTTTAGTGCATCATATATGTCTGAAGTATTTGATACATTGTTTACCCATCTTGTATTCCAAAAAATTGCAGCCTCTACACTACTCATTTTCAGGTGTTCACCCAATATTTCAAATGCTGCTAAAGCATGTCCTAAATCATTCATGTTAACCCATAAACCTGACCAATCGTTCGCGTTAAATTCAGTGGTAATTACCTTTATTCTGCTCTTGTCTGCAGATGGAGCATAACTATTTAAATAGCCTATTACGTCTTTAACACCACTTGTAAAATCAGGAGTATTATTCTTGTAATAATCATAACCTCCGCTAAATTTATAAGCAGGATAATTACTTATTCCAATAAAATCTATAAAAGGACTAGCGGTTGGTAAAACGGTTTGCCACCAAGACTGACCATCACCATTTGCAATAATTTTAATGCTCGGATCAATCGCTTTCATTCGTTTTGAAAAAGCAATCACATCATCCCTATATTGAGTTGCTGTTGCACAACCATTATAACTGCAGTTATAACTTTCATTCCCTATCATCCAATATTTAATATTGTAACCTTTAGTAATATTGGCATAACGCACCCATTCTTCTGCGTTTTTGATTACTTGTTCAAGAGTAGGAATTGTACCGCATGATGCAGCTTTATAAATAGCATCGTATGGTACTACTATTATTGGCTCACCAGAAATTGTTTTGCTTATGTTAACAAATTCATCAAAATCTAATACAATGGGCTTAAGTGTTTTATAATCTGTATTGGCAAACCTTGTATCCGAACTTGGCCATTCGCAGCTTCCAGGTCTTGCGAACTGTGGATTAGACTTGTCCCAAGGAGAAATTGACCAAAGGTAATTATCTGCTTTTTCTCCTCCAGGGTACCTTAAAAATTTAGCGCCCATATTTTTTAATGAGCTGGAAGTACTGATTGCCGGATTAGTGTATCCGCCATCCATAAGATAATCTATATTTATCCCCATGGGTTTTTTTGATACATCGTTTATTATACTGCCTGAATTGACAGCAACCAAATTCACGGTGCCTCCTGATTCTTTGGTAGAAACACCTGTATATGAGGTTGAACCGGTATTACCTGATGTATTGGTGGTAGTATCGGTTGGTGTTGTATTTGATATAATAGTTGGAGAAAGCTTAACAAGAGTTATAGAAACGGCCGGAAGGTTTAGCGACAAAGCCTTATTCGTGGTTTTTTCAGTGCTTATCAATTTCCATGTAGGATTAGTATCACTCGATCCGGTGCCTTTGAATTCCCATTTTTCACCTGAGGCATCGGCCAAATAGTTTGTTAATGCGATATTCGCAGTTTGAGCTGTCGTTTCCTTATTTATAATAAATAAATTCAACTTTTTAGTGACAGCATCATAGCTGGCAAAAGATCTTACTTTTGAAGTACTGGTTGTTGCCACTAAATTTTTCAACAAGTTATTACCCCATATAGATAAGGCCATGCCATTTGGCTGAAGGTTTCCGTCTTTTTTCAAAGCATCATATATATCGGTTGTATTTGAGACATTGTTTATCCACCTTGTATTCCAAAAAAGACTAGCTTCAACTTTCTTGTTTTTTAGGTGCTCTCCCATAATCTCAAAACAGGCTAATGCATGCCCTAGGTTATTTTGACTTACCCAATAGCCTGAAAAATCTTTTGAATTGAACTCAGTGGTTATTATTTTTAGCCTACTTCTATCTATAAGAGGTGCGTAAAGATTAATATAATTCACAGTATTTTTAACTATAGAAGTAAAATCCGGCACATTATTTTTATAATAATCATAACCTCCACTAAACTTATAAACCGGATAATTATTTAATCCAATATAATCTATATGTGCCGAAGCAGTAGGTAGGATAGTTTGCCACCAAGATTGCCCGTCTCCGTTAGCAATTATTTTAATGCTTGGATCCACCGCTTTCATTCTTTTGGAAAATAAAATAATATCATCTCTGTATATTGAGGCCGTTGCGCAGCCATTATAGGTGCAGTTTTTATGACTTTCGTTTCCAATCATCCAATATTTGATTTTATAACCTTTTGTAATATTGGCATAACGAACCCATTCCTCTGCATTTTTCAAGAGTTGTTCCCTGGTGGGAATGGTTCCACAACTTGCAGGCTTATACATGGCATCATAAGCAACTACAATTATTGGTTCACCGCCAACAGTTTTGCTCATTGTCATAAACTCTTCAAAATCTAACATCAATGACTTGGGAGTTTTGAAATCGGTATTGGCAAACCTAGAGTCGTTTGAAGGCCATTCGCAACTTCCTGGTCTTGAAAATTGCGGACTTATTGAAGACCAAGGTGAAACTGACCATAAATAATTATCGGATGTCTCGCCCCCCGGAAACCTTAAAAACTTGGTCCCCATGGTTTTTAATGCATTTGCAGTGCTAATAGTTGGTTGAATATAACTTCCATCCATTAAATGATTTACATTTATTCCAACAGGTTTATTTTCAACATTATTAAGTTCAGTATTAACATCAATTGAGATATTATGCTGAGCGTAAACACTGGTTGTTGAAACTATCAGCAGGCTAAAAGCATAATTTATCCAGCTGAATTTTTTGAAAAATTCAATTCGCATAATTTTTGATTTAATTGGATTTAAACTTTAGTTAATTTATTCTTGATTATAATTTATAGGACTTAATTAAGTGATAAGAGAAACAAGGAAGAATTAATTTTGTTTTGAGATTTATAAATCGGTCGAAAATAACCATTATATAAAACAGTAAAGTTTCAAGAAAATCAGGAGTTTTTCTAGGCAAGCAAAAAATTAAATTAAACAGCATGTTTTTGTGTCATCTAAGTATACTTTAGATGAGATTTTTTTAATCAAAAAATTCTCTACTACTTATAGATTTATTTGTTGTTCTGTTGAGATAAGGATAAATTGGGGAATTTGATTTTTGTTAATTGTTAAATTATTCATTATCAATAATTAAGAATAAAAATCGGTTATAATCCGGATTGAAAATTTATTATTTAATCCATCTTTTATGCAATGCCATTGAACATAAAATGGAATAAATTATTCCTATGAGTAGGAAACCAAAAAGCGTAGCTTGAAACAAGCTACTTGGGGAGAAAAAATTTTTAGCGGTATTTAAATATTGTTCGATTTCAGAGGGACTGTTGTTACGGCTTTTCATTAACAACATGTCTTTATTTATTTTTGAAGCAAAAAAACGAATATCAATCCATTTATAGTAAATAAAAATAAAAGCACTATATAAGAGGGCATTTAAACCAGAAATTTTTATGCCTACTTTAATTTTTTCGCCGATAGAAGTTCCTACAGTATCATTTTTGATATATTCTTTCAGTCCAAATAAAATGCCAACAAGTATAAAAAGAAAGTAGGCAAAAAGATAATATTTTCCTAAAACTGTATTTTGAGCATTAGCAATGAATAAGCTCATTTTCCATATTATGGAAAATGAGCTTATGAAAAGGGCATATTTTAAAACTAGTTTCAAAATTTATTAACCGTTCATTGAAATTAAAAACTCATCATTATTTTGAGTATTTTTCATCCTGTCAAGCAAAAATTGCATGGCCTCATTAGGATTCATATCGGCTAGATGATTTCTTAAAATCCAGATCTTTTGCAGAACATCCTTGTCAACAAGCAAGTCTTCTTTTCTGGTACTTGAAGAGTTTATATCTATCGAAGGGTATATTCTTCTGTTGGATAGTTTTCGGTCTAATTGCAATTCCATGTTACCAGTACCTTTAAACTCCTCAAAAATAACCTCATCCATTTTAGAACCAGTGTCGGTAAGTGCTGT
Source organism: Bacteroidota bacterium (assembly GCA_947462515.1). Taxonomy (GTDB): domain Bacteria; phylum Bacteroidota; class Bacteroidia; order JACCXN01; family JACCXN01; genus CANHPJ01. The sequence goes on from CANHPJ010000006.1 coordinate 5,981, forward strand.
AGCTAAAATAGTCAGTGAACCGCCATTTTCAATATTTCTGGCAGCTCCAAAAAAACGTTTCGGTTTATGAAGTGCATTTGCATCAACACCACCGGAAAGCACCTTTCCTGATGCAGGAGATACCGTATTATAGGCACGTGCAAGTCTGGTAATTGAATCCAGCAAAATAACCACATCATGACCACATTCCACCAATCTTTTTGCTTTTTCAAGAACAATATTGGCAACTTTTACATGGCGTTCAGCCGGTTCATCAAAAGTTGATGAAACTACTTCAGCTTTAACACTTCTAGCCATATCGGTTACCTCTTCAGGTCTTTCATCAATCAACAAAATAATCAAGTATACCTCAGGATGATTGCTAGCAATTGCATTGGCTACTTCTTTCAGAAGAGTAGTTTTTCCTGTTTTTGGTTGTGCAACAATTAATCCTCTTTGACCTTTTCCAATAGGAGTAAACATATCCATTACTCTCATTGATAAAGAACCTTTACCATGTGAAGCGGTGAGGTGCAGCTTTTCTTGGGGAAACAACGGTGTCAAATGTTCAAATGGAATCCTATCTCTTACATAAGCCGGATCTTGACCATTAATCTTTTCAACTTTGATGAGTGGAAAGTATTTTTCTCCTTCTTTAGGCGGTCTGACGCTTCCCCGAACAGTATCGCCAGTTTTAAGTCCGAACAATTTAATCTGACTCTGAGATACATAAATATCATCGGGAGAATTAAAATAATTGTAATCAGAAGATCTCAAGAAACCATAGCCATCTTGCATTATTTCAAGTATTCCTTCACTTATTATGATTCCATCAAAATTATAAAGAGGCTCTTGTTTTCTCTGAAAAGAGGGCTGTTGTGGTCTTTGTCTGAATTGACCTTCATTAGATGACTTATCTCTTTGAATGTCTGATTTGTTTGGTTCCAAGTCTTGTTTAGTTTCACCTAAATTATCAGACGTTTCGGGAGTCTGTTCAGTAAACGTAATGGATTCCGTTGAGTCTGGAATTATTATGCTTTCCAATGCAACAGGACTTAATTCTTCTTGAAATGGCAATTCGATTTCAGAAACAATTTCGTTTTTTTTAATAGGAGATGCCTTTTCTCTAGATATTTTAACTTTTGGAGCATCTGATTTTGGTGTTTCTCCTTTTGAAGAATCTGCAATTAAAGATTCGTTTTGAGAATTTTCTATTTGTTGTGGTTCCTCTTTAGGTTTTCTAGGTCTTAATACCCTTACCGGCTCTTTAGTTTTGGCTTTGTCTTCTTTTTTGTTTTCCACAGGATGTTTTTTTGGGAGAATATATTTTTCTGGTGAGTTTTATTTTTAAATACCGGATATTTTTTTCTAAATATTTTTATTTTAAATTAAACCATTTTGAAAGGCAAACGATATTGTTTTAACCGGAATGATTTCGTGATATTTGAATAAATGAAATAGAATATACACTTAAATGGTATATTATTTTTATCAGTAAGTAATTTTGATTAATGTATTTCAGAATTAGAAATACTACCTAGTATTGACTATCAAGGATGGTGCAATGATACAAATAAAAATTGATTTAACTCAATGATAACAAATAAAAAATTATTTTTGTTCTTCATAACTTATAAAAATTGATTTTATGATTCAGAGAGTCCAAACCTTGTACCTTTTTTTTATTGTTGTTATTTCAATTGTTTTGTTTTTTGTTCCCTTGGTTGAATTCGTAAATAGCGATTCCATTTTTAGCTTGAATATTTTGGGTTTGGAGTTTCAAAACCAAGAAAATTCTTTTTCAATAAGTACTTTTCCGCTAATAATAATCAATACTTTAATTATAGTTTTAACTTCAATTTGCATTATTACATTCAAGAACAGAAACCTACAAATTAAAATTTGTAAAATTAATTTATTTCTAATTTCTGCTTTTTTGATTTTTACAGTAATGTATTCTACTCAAATTGAGGAAAAACTAGCTGATAAGGGATTAAATACTTCTTTCGGTTTGGGTATTATATTGCCAATAATATCAATAATACTAACTTATTTGGCCATAAGAGGAATTAAAAAAGATCAAGAACTAATACGTTCTGTAGACAGAATAAGGTAGTTACTAAAAATTATTTTAATCCTAACTCAATAACTTCAAGATCTTTTACAAGGTCTTTATCTACTGTAAATCTTAATAATGTTTTAATTTTATGAAATCCATGGTTACCACATGCACCTGGATTCATGTGTAACAAATTAAATTTTTTATCGAACATTACCTTAAGTATGTGAGAATGTCCACATATAAATAATTTTGGAGGAGTAGCGTGGAGCATTGCTCTTACATCGGGAGCATATTTACCCGGATATCCCCCAATATGGGTTATTAAAACATGCAATTCCTCGCATTTAAAATTTAAATATTTGGGAAATTCCTTTCGTATATCTTGGCCATCAATGTTTCCGTACACGGCCCGAAGTGGTTTAATTTTTTCAAGCTCATCAGATACTTTAGAAGTACCTATGTCACCGGCATGCCATATTTCATCACATTCATCAAGATACTTAAATATTTTTGGGTCTAAGTGATTATGAGTATCCGAAATCAGTGCTATTCTTTTCACGATTATATTTTTTGAAAAGTGGTGGACTTAATCCATCCTATGTTTCCGTTTTCTATCTTTACTTTATTCCATTCCCCCAGGCTTTCAATAATCTTAACTTTTGTTCCTTCGTGAATCACAAATAGTTGAGTAGACTTTTCATCGGGTGCGCTTTTAACCGTTAAACTTTCTTCAAATATGATTGCACTATTACTTTCGGTTAAAAATGATTTTTGCTGGTAAGCTAGAATAAAGGATAATATTCCCCCAACAAATGATATACAGGCAGTATAAAATCCGATTTTTTTTATGACTGTATTATTAAAAACAATAAAAATGATAAAAAGGGCAAGTCCAAAAAATAAAAACAACAAACTCAAAAAGGCCCAAGTATCTATTTTAAATGACAACAAAAGATTTAACCAAAGTTTTTTCATAAAAAAGTCCGGAACAGGTTCTATTTTATCAGTAATGTTTTTATTTGCCAATTTAAGATTATGTTTAATGTCTTCATCGGCAGCATTTAGCTTATAAGCCTTCTCATAATATAATATCGCAGATGGATAATCTTTTAGTTTAAAATAAGAATTTCCAAGGTTGAAATAAACCTGATAATTAACAAATCCTTTATTTATTATGCTTTTGTACTTTTCTACTGCAAGGCTATAATCTGCATTTTTATAGGCAGTATTTCCTATATTGAATATATCTGTCAATTCATTTTTACTGGCAAATGAATTAAGGTTTATGATCAAAAGAATCAACAATAATATTTTACTGTTTATTTTCATGCCATTTTATTTTATAGAATTAACATTTAAAAATGTATGTTTTTTATGCATGTGATAATTTATGCTTTGCAGAGTCCAAAGCCTCTTCTATTTCGATAATTATGGATTCTGCATTTTTATAAATTTCTGATTTTGATAAATTGCTGGTAGGGGCGAATCGGGCGTATTCACAATGATCTAATGTTTCAAGTAGCTGATTTATTGTCTCTTGTCGTATATTTTTTGAAGATAAACTATCGGATATCGACTCCTTTGAAAGATCAGCCACAGCAATAGATAATTTATCGCCCAAATACCCGTATAAAGCCCTAAAAATCTCTTCATACAGGAGTTTGTCTTCATTATTATCTATATGTTTTTTTGCATTTGATAGTTTTTTGATGGCTATTTTTTTTGCTTTACTTGATTTTAACCAGGTATGATTTTGTGAATTTTCTTCATGTTTTTTCCAGAGAGCTAAAAATAAACTCATTAAAATAAAAGGCAAAGCAAATAAGAAATAGAAAAAGCCTGTTCCAAAAAAATACCTGCCTGTTTCGTTAATCTCGTCTAAATCGGTTTTTATGTATTGTATATCATCTGCAAGCATTTTCACGTCTTCTTTATCTTTGCCGCTGATCACCGTGGATTCCTCCGCATCACCTTTTTCAATGTTAAGTTCGATGGCAGGGGTGTATAATTCCTTGTATTGCTTTGTTGCTGGATTGAAGTATGAAAATGCTAAAGGATCTATAGTGAATTTGCCCGAATGCCTCGGTATTATTAGATATTCATAAGTAATTGTCCCACTGCTTCCAGATTCATTTGTAATAACTTTTTCGGATATTTTAGGATCATAGGTCTCAAAATCACTTGGGAAAGTCGGTTTTGGGGTTTCTAATAGTTTTAAATTTCCTTTTCCAGAAATAGTAATTATATAATTAATGGCTTCATTGGCCTTTACTTTTAATTTGTCTGCTTTACAATCAATAGTAAAATTTCCAACTGCACCTGAGTATCCCAATGGCTTATTATTTTCCGGGGTAGGTAAAACTTCTATTTTTACCGGCTGACTTTTTAAGGAATATTTTACATTTTCAACTGTTCCAAAAAATTGGTCGAAAATATTTTGAGGCCTTCTATTTGACTGCTTTTGAATAACAAAATCCATTTCGAGTGGATCGAGTATAAGTTTTCCTGAACGTTGAGGAAAAAGAATGGTTTTTTTGATTTCTGAAACATGGTATACCGTTCCATTTACATTTTCGGTATAAGCATTGGATTCAGCATTTGGATTATCTAAATCCTGACTCCAGAAACCCGTTAAGGCAGGCACCTTGTTAACATTATACTGCTGAATATTTACTCTGTAATAAACTTTGTAGGTAGCATTTATTTGTTCCCCGATATAGGCATTGGTTTTATTTACAGAAACCTTCAAGAAAATATCATCACTAGAATTATTAGAAGTAGATTCCTGTTTTTGATTCGTTGTGTTTTGTCTTTGCTGATTTTGCTGCGTTTGGGCAGGAGCCTGACCTTTAAGAACTTCAATAGTTAATTCATTCGATTCAAGTAATTTAGATCCAACTTTTATTTTAGCAGGTCTAATTTTAAATTTCCCTTCTTTAACAGGACTTAAAATATAAGATAAAGTAAGACTTTGAGAATAGTTGCCATTGACGATTTGAACAGAGGTGGACTGATTTGGACCGCTCAATACCCTGAAATCAGCAAAATTAGGCGCTTTAAAATCACTACCACTGGAATTAATCGTAAAGCTAACCTGAAAATTTTCTCCTAATGCAACTTTAGTTCTATTTGCCTGTGCAGTAAATTGAATCTCTCCTGCGAATAATAAATTCACGGGAAGCAGAAATAAAATTAAAATGTGTTTTAAGAATCTCATTTTACAATATTTATGATTAGTTTTTTACCAATCTTTTTCAATTTGAACGTTGACTTTAACTTTCTGCTTGTTTAGCTTTTCCTGTACATTTTTTTCTTCTTTATTTTGAGCGTCTAATAATCGCTTGGCCTCTTGTTTAGACAACTGATCCTTTTTAGGCTCTGTTTCTTTTTGGTTTTCTTGTTTCTGATCTTGTTTGTTATCCTTGCTGTTTTTCTGATCCTCTTTTTCCTGTTTTTCTTTCTTCTCGTCTTCTTTTTTATTTTGATCCTTTTTATCGTCTTTTTTGTCGTCTTTCTTATTATCGTCCTTCTTCTGTTGTTCTTGTTTTTTTAATAATTGTTTGGCATACATTAAGTTATACCTTGTATCTTCATCCTTAGAATTATTTTTCAATGCATTTTTATATGCTTCAATACTCTCCTCATATTTATTGGTTTTCAATAATGAATTCCCCAAATTATGAAATGCCTTTGCTTTGGTTTCCTTGTCCGGTGCCGTTTGACTTAAATTTTTAAATTGATTGGCTGCCTCTTCAAATTTTTCTTGCTTATATAATACATCTGCAATATTAAATGCCCCATTAAAGGATTTTTCATTTATTTTGATTGCATCCAAATATTTAGTCTGAGCATCGGTATATTTGCCTTGCTCGTAGAGTTTATTTCCTTCTCTAAGCAGTTTATTCTCTTTTTGAGCTAAACCTTTTATGGATATAAATAAAAGAAAAATCAGATATAATTGTTTTTTCATTTTTTTTCAGCAAATAGATTAATTTTTTCCATCCATTTAATTTTCCTGCGCGAAACGAAAAAATCCAATGTAAGAAATAACAATGCTAGGGCGACAAAGTATTGAAATTGCTCCTCATAATCGGTAAACGATTTTTCTTCAAATTCTTGTTTATCCATTTTCTCAAACTCTTTCATCAATAATTCAAGACCATTTTTTGAATTACTGGCTCTTACGTAGATTCCTTTACCCGAAGATGCAATATCCTGAAGCATTTGTTCATTCAATTTAGTAATGACCGTTTGTCCTTCCTTGTCTTTTTTATAACCTGTTTTAACACCATTTGATAAGGAAGGAATAGGTGATCCTTGAGGTGATCCCATTCCTATAGTATGAACAATGATGCCCTGCTCTTGGGCGCTATTGGCTTCGTTTATGGCATCGTCTTCGTGATTCTCGCCATCTGTAATCACTATAATTGATCTGTTCTTTTTCAGATTATTTTCATTGGGTTCGCCAAAAGACTTAACCGCCAAATTAATAGCGGTGCCAATTGCGGTTCCCTGTGTTGGAACAATCTCAGTATTTATGGTATTAATAAACAATTTGGCTGCAGCATAATCGGTTGTTATGGGCAATTGCACGAAGGCTTCTCCGGCAAAAACAATTATACCTAATCGATCACCTTTTAAATCATCAATTAATTTTAATATTGATTGCTTTGCTCTCTCCAATCGGTTTGGAGATAAATCTTCTGCCATCATACTGTTTGAAACATCCAAAGCAATGACAATATCGGCGCCTTGTCGTTTGACAACCTCTAATTTAGATCCCATTTGAGGTCCTGCAATGGCAAGGATTAAAAATGCAAAAGCAATAAGTTGAAAAACAAGCTTGATCCTTGTTTTAGAATCAGAAATATCAGGTATGAGTTTCATTATCAATTCATAATCTCCCAAGCGCTTTATAGCTTTTTTCCTCCATCTGGACATTAGCAAGAATATGACCACCAAAACTGGAATCAGAAACAAACCGTATAAATAAACTGTATGCGAAAACCTTAGCATTTTCAATAAATTATGGTATTCTTTTAAAATAAGTGTGTCTTAAAATAAATTCCAATAGAAAACATATTGCAGCCATTAATACCAATGGAAAATAACTTTCAGTTTTCTTTCTATATTCAATAACGTCCACTTTAGATTTTTCTAAAAGATCTATTTCCTGGTAAATTTCCTTTAATTTATTATTATCTGTGGCTCTATAATACTTACCATCCGTTAAATTGGCAATCTTTTTAAGAGTAACTTCATCAATATCTGCTTTCTGATATTGATACTGGGTACCAAAGGGAGTTTTGATAGGGTAGGGAGCCTCCCCATTGGTTCCGATGCCGATTGTATAAACCCTAACACCCATTTCCTGGGCAATTTCACCTGCTGTAATGGGAGGAATTGAGCCAGCTGTATTCATCCCATCGGTCAGTAAAATTACAATTTTACTTGTAGCCTCACTGTCTTTCAATCTATTTACTGCATTCGCCAATCCCATACCTATGGCGGTTCCATCGTTTATCATTCCATTTTTAATCTCTAAGAAAAGATTTTTCAATACGGCATGATCACTGGTCAAAGGACATTGAGTAAAACTCTCACCGCTATAAACAACCAAGCCAATTCTGTCATTTTTTCTTCCTGAGATAAAATCCATTGCAATTTTTTTTGCCGCCTCCAGTCTGTTAGGTTTCAAATCTTCAGCTAACATGCTGCTTGAAATGTCAAGTGCCAACACAATGTCAATTCCTTCAGTTGTTACATTTTGCCAGCTGCTTTTTGTTTGAGGTCTAGCTAAAGCAATTATTAAGAATACAATAGCTATTAACCTGAAAACAAATAAACTATGTATTAGATTTACTTTTAAACCTTTTTTTAAACCCTTGAAAGGCTCTAAAGTAGAAATCGTAATTTCTGGATTAGACCGTATATTTTTAAACCAATAGTAAATCACTGCTATTGGAATGATTAGCAATAAATAAAGAAACTCCGGATTCGCCCAATCTACATTCTCAATCATGCTTGACCTCCTTTTTCTTCAATTTCAACAATTTCAATTTTTGGAATGGTAGAATTGACAAAATCTAATGCATTCGAAAAACTCAACTCGTTTTCATCGGGCATAGGATTTATCTTGGCAAATTTTACTATGTCAGCTAAAGTAAGTATTTGCTTTAGTTTGAGTTTAGAATCATCAGGAATATCAAGACTTCTGAATGAAGTAATAATTTCTTCTGTAGTTTTTTCCAGAGCCATTATTTTAAATCGCTCCTCTATGTATGTTCTTATGATTTCTGTTATTATGGTGTGATATTCTTTTGATTTTCCTTCCTGCCATAGTTTTTTTGCTTTTAATTCTTGCAAACTGGTTATGGCTTTTTCATGCGGTGGTATAATAAGCTCCTTTTCAAAAATCAATGTCTTTTTCTTTCTCCTTTTAAAAATTAAATAGACTATTAGAACAATTACTGCACTAATCAATAATCCAATAAGGATATAAGGAAGTATTTCTGATAGGGTAAAGGGTGATTCTAAAGGAGGTTTAATATCTTTTATTACTTGTGATGTATCAACTGCCAGAGAAATTACTTCGAGCAAAAGCGCTTGGGTTTCAATATATTTGAGAGAATCGCCGTTTCTTAAAAACCTAAAAGGAGGTATAACAAAAAATCCGCTATCGAAAGAGGTAATTGTAAGTTCCTGGCTTAATAAATATGTTTTTTTATCTGCTGATAGGGTAGTATCAATATTTGATGAATTTACTATTTCAATATTTTGAGATATAGTATCTTTTAAGGTATGCCATTTCAAAAATGTTTTTTTAGATCCTAATATTTCAGATGGCACCCTAACACTTAAAGTCAACTTCGTTTGGTCACCGATTAATATTTTAGTAGTATCCATTTTTACACCAGCAGTATAAACTTGGGCTTTCAGACATTCTGCATTGAGAAACAAAAAAGCACATACAATTAACAAGTATGGGCAGCAGGATAATTTATTAATTGAAATATTTTTTTTAAAAAGGAACATTTAATAACAAATAAAATTTTAGAAGCTATTTATCAATATTAATTTGAAATTTAAATTATCTCATATTCTCTCTCCTTTTAAAAAGAGTCATCAATGGTTTAACATAGGATTGATGAGTTGCAATTTTGGTATAATCAATACCGCTTTTTCTGAATATATCATTAAGTTTTTTATCGAATTTCAATGCTTGCATTACGTAATGTTTTCTTACTTGATCGCTGGAAGTATCGATCCATCTTGATATTCCTGTTTCTGAATCGATGAATTTTATCAATCCAACATTAGGCAGTTCCTTTTCGCGTTCATCAAATATTTGCAATGCCACCAGATCATGTTTTTTATTGGCGATTTTGAGGGCATCTTCTATATTTTCATCAATAAAATCTGAAAGAATGAAAGCAGTACTTCGCTTTTTAATTACGTTGGTGAAATACTTTAGAGCATGCGATATATTTGTTGCTTTATTTTCAGGTTCAAATGTAATTAACTCTCTTATTATTCTTAAAATGTGTGATTTACCTTTTTGAGGAGGAATAAATTTTTCGATTTTATCACTAAAAAAAATGACACCTATTTTATCATTATTTTGAATAGCCGAAAATGCCAAAACAGCACATATTTCGGTAATAAGATCTTGTTTTAGCTGATTTTTTGTACCGAAATTTTTTGAAGCGCTTACATCTACTATAAGCATAACCGTTAGCTCTCTCTCTTCTTCAAAAACCTTAACAAATGGATTTTTAAATCTTGCGGTTACATTCCAGTCTATAGTTCTAATGTCATCACCCGGCTGATATTCCCTTACTTCGCTAAAAGTCATACCCCTTCCTTTAAAAGCACTGTGATATTCCCCGGAAAATACCTGGGTACTTAATCCTCGTGTTTTTATCTCAATCTTTCTGACTTTTTTTAATAAATCCGCAGTTTCCATAGGTATATGAATGATAATATTAAAATTAATTTATCATTCTTTTTCTTCTCTTATTAAAACAATTAAGGAACTTCAACAGCATTAAGTATCTCGCTGATAATATTTTCGGAAGTAATGTTTTCAGCTTCCGCTTCGTAGGTCAAACCTATACGATGTCTTAACACATCATTACATATTGCCCTAACATCTTCTGGAATTACATATCCTCTTCGTTTAATAAAGGCATATGCTTTTGCTGCCAAAGCCAGGTTTATACTCGCCCTTGGAGAACCGCCATAACTGATTAATGGAGCTATTTTGCCTAGTTTATAGTCTAGAGGATTTCTGGTTGCAAAAACAATATCAACAATATATTGCTCTATTTTCTCATCCATATATACTTCTCTAACCAATTGTCTGGCATTCAATATATCCTCAGGTTTAAGTATCCTATTGACTTTTATGGATTCCTTTGGTGAAATATTTTGACGAATAATTTTCTTTTCTTCTTCTTTTTTGGGATATCCTAAAACCACTTTTAGCATAAATCGATCAACCTGAGCTTCCGGTAGGGTATAGGTACCTTCCTGCTCAATCGGGTTTTGAGTAGCCAGAACCAAAAAAGGCTCAGGCAATTTAAATGTCTGGTCCCCGATGGTAACCTGTCTTTCCTGCATGGCTTCCAACAATGCACTTTGCACTTTGGCCGGTGCTCTGTTTATCTCATCGGCCAAAATAAAATTGGAGAAAATAGGTCCTTTACGAACAGAGAATTCTTCATTTTTTGGATTATAAATTTGCGTGCCAAGTAAATCGGCGGGTAGTAAATCTGGAGTAAACTGAATTCGGCTAAACCCTGCCTGTATGGTGGATGCCAAGGTGTTAATAGCCAATGTTTTTGCCAATCCGGGAACCCCTTCCAATAAGATATGCCCGTTTGAAAGCAGCCCGATTAATAATCGTTCCACCATGAATTTCTGGCCAACTATTACCTTTTCCATCTCCATATTAAGCAAATCAACAAACGCACTTTCGCGCTGGATACGCTCATTTAATTCGTTAATATTTGTGGTAATATTGGTTTCATTACCTGGTAAAATTGATGAATCTATCATTTTATTTCTGACTTAAAATATGATATACAAATAATAATATTATGCGTTTTTATAAAGCTGCAATATTAAACTTTTGTTTGCAGAGTTATACTATTAAAAAAAAATCATGCTAATTTTCAAAAAAAAACCATTTTTTAAAATAATTTTTTTGTTAAAAAATGTTAATAATACGAGTATTTTTATTCCCTTATTTATCAACTCACCAACAGTGAATTACTAAAACAATTAATTAGACTATTTAGTCATTAAATCTATTTATATGGTAACTCATAATTAATGAGGTGAAAAAATATATTTCAAAGGCTTATATGATTTAAAACAGCGTTTTTTTTTAAAATGTTTTCTGCTATTTGTAAACAAAAGATAGGCCGATGCATCAAGTTTCATTTAATCCTTAGTTTTATTACATTTGCTCGTTTAAGTAAGCCTGATAATATTAACAGTACAATATAGTTTTGCAAAGATATTTCATAAAATTGGCCTTCAAAGGCACTCTTTATCATGGATGGCAAATTCAGGATAATGCGCTGTCTGTGCAAGGTGAATTAAACGATGCTTTAAGCAAAGTACTTGGGCAGAAAATTGAAACTATGGGCTGTGGCAGAACTGATACAGGGGTTCATGCAAAAAACTTTTACGCTCATTTTGATAACATCGAAGAAATTTCAGATACTGAAAAAACCATTTATAAGGTAAATAGAATTTTATCAAATGATATTGTTTGTTATGAATTATATCAAGTCGACCTAAATGCCCATGCCAGATTTGATGCGATTTCCAGAACTTATGAATATTATATCAGAAGATATAAAAACCCTTTCCTTACAGAGACGAGTTATTATTTTAGTGGTGATTTAAATTTGAATTTAATGAATCAGGCATGCTTAATTCTTTATAATCATATTGATTTTAGTTGCTTTAGTAAATCCAATACCCAGGTTTTTACCAATAATTGTAAAATTATCAATGCCTTTTGGCAAGAAAAAGATGATACACTCATATTTACCATAAAGGCTGATCGGTTTTTAAGAAATATGGTCAGAGCAATTGTCGGAACTTTACTTGAAATAGGGCGAGAAAAAATAACATTAGAAAATTTCAATGAAATCATTTTAGGAAAAAATCGATCAAATGCAGGGTATTCTGTGCCTGCTTCAGGATTATTTCTAACTAAAATAGATTATCCTAAAGGTTTGTTAAATGAATAAAAATATAGGTAAAGCAATCGATTGGACACTACTCAAAAGAATACTTAAATATGTAAAACCATATAAAAGTACTTTTTGGATGACTTCTTTTACTACCATATTATTGGCTGTTTTATCCCCAATAAGACCATGGTTGATTCAATACACATTCGATAATTTCATTATTTCAGCTAACAATAACATGTTGTTAATCATGACCTTAATCATGATAGGTTTACTGCTTTTTGAAACAATTATTCAATACCACAATACTTTTTCTACCAATTGGTTAGGGCAAACCGTGGTTAAAGATCTTCGGGTTGATGTTTTCAAGCATATATTGAGTTTTAAACTTCGATATTTTGATAAAACTCCAATCGGGACATTAGTAACCCGTTCAATATCAGATATTGAAACTATTTCAGACATTTTTTCGCAAGGCTTATTGGTAATTATAGGAGATTTTTTAAAGATTTTGGCCGTTTTAGCCATTATGTTTTATACTGATGTAAAACTTACTTTAATCAGTTTAAGTACTTTACCCTTATTAATTTTCAGTGCTTATTTATTCAAAAATGCTATTAAATCTGCATTTCAAGATGTAAGAACAGAGGTGTCAAAGCTAAATACTTTTGTGCAAGAGCACATTACAGGCATGAATATCGTTCAAATCTTCAATCGTGAAGCCATAGAATACGAAAAATTCAAAGTCATTAACCAAAGACATGCAGATGCCAATATAAGGTCTGTATGGCATTATTCCATATTTCTTCCGGTTGTAGAAATTCTTTCTGCCATTTCAATTGGGGTATTGATTTGGTGGGGAGGGGATAAAGTAATGAACGAAAATTTGACACTAGGTACAATCGTGGCCTTTATACTTTATTTGAATATGTTATTTAGGCCAATACGCGAAATGGCAGACAAATTCAATACCCTTCAAATGGGGATGGTCAGCTCTGAAAGAGTTTTTAGTTTGCTGGATACCAAGGAAGAGATTTTAAATGATGGAACGGCTAAACTAAAAAATGTACTGGGAAGTATTGAATTTAAAAATTTATGGTTTTCATATAATAGCGATGAATGGGTTTTAAAAGACATCTCCTTTTCGATAAATCCAGGTGAAACAATTGCTTTCGTTGGTGCTACCGGAGCCGGGAAATCTTCTATTGTAAACGTATTGGGAAGATTATACGAATACAATAAAGGCCATATTTTAATTGATGGCATTGAATTAAGAGAATTTGAAATTCCATCTGTCAGAGAAAATATTTCTGTGGTTTTACAAGATGTTTTTCTTTTTTCGGATACAATTGCAAATAATATATCATTGAACAATCCTCAAATTAGCAGAGAACAAATTATAGAAGCCTCTAAAATTATAGGCGCTCATGATTTCATTATGAAATTACCGGGTACATATGATTTTGACGTAAAAGAACGCGGAGGAATGCTTTCTGTTGGTCAAAGACAATTAATAGCTTTTGTAAGAGCTTACGTATATGATCCAAAAATATTAATACTCGATGAAGCCACATCATCTGTAGACACAGAATCTGAAAAAATGATTCAATATGCACTAGATAAAATTACCGAAAACCGAACTTCGGTGATTATAGCTCATAGATTATCTACCATACAAAAAGCAGATCAAATCATAGTTCTAGAAAATGGCCAAATTGTTGAATCCGGAAGTCATCAACAATTAATTTCCAAAGATGGTCAATATAAAAAACTATTTGAGTTGCAATTCCAAAAAGTTAAACCCTGAATATTACAGTGATATTTTACCGATTTTTTTGAAACAATAAATGTCTTATAATTTATATTATGTTAAATAGAATTTTAATAAAGTATCAATAAAGCATATTATTTTTTGAAATATTAACTTTTTATCGCCCTTGTCATTTCTCTTTTTCCTGGAGGTCCTGGAATAGATTCAACAATGAAACCTATACTTTTTAATGTACGTTTTATTTCTCCTTTTGCGCAATACGTGACTAATATTCCACCTTTCTTAAGTGCTTGAAACATTTGTTTGAATATAGCTTCTGTCCACATTTCTTCTTGTGCTTTTGGACCAAATGCATCAAAATATACTAAATCGAAATC
>CANHPJ010000007.1 GCA_947462515.1 Bacteroidota bacterium
ATTTTTGAAATTATATTTTGGTTCAGTTTTATTTGTCTTCTTCACAGCTATGTCCTGTTTCCTATAATATTGGATTATTTAGCGAAAGGAAAAAAATCAAATTTAAATATTTACAAGGAAAACGATTCCAACCTTCCTAAGGTATCTATTTTATTGGCAGTATATAATGAAGAAAGTGTTATTCAAAAAAAAATAAATCACACTTTCTTAACCTCTTATCCTCTGGAAAAAATTCAGTTTATTATTGGTTCCGATGCTTCTTCCGACAGAACCAACCTGATTGTGAAGGAAAATATGAATAAATTTCCCAATATTAAATTAATAGAATTTGAAAGTAGGACCGGGAAAGCGGGAATTATTAATCATCTTGAAACGATTGCAGAAAATGAGGTGTTGATTTTAACCGATGCCAATGTTTTTTTTGAACCTCAAACCATTTATAATTTAGTTAAACATTATAAAAATTCTGAGATTGCCCTAGTGGGAGGAAACATTATTAACAAAACCTATAAGCAAGACGGCATTTCTTTTCAGGAAAAATCATACTTATTGAGAGAAAACAAAATCAAATATCAGGAGGGGATAATATGGGGTAAAATGATCGGGAGTTTTGGAGGCTGTTATTCCATATTGAAAAATTATTATTCTCCTGTTCCAAAAAATTATCTTATGGATGATTTTTACATCACCTTTGGAGTTTTTGAAAAAAATAAAAAAGCAATAGGGGAGCTAGATGCAATCTGCTTTGAAGATGTTTCAAATAAAATTGAAGAAGAGTTTCGAAGAAAAGTAAGAATTTCAATCGGTAATTTTCAAAATTTAAAACGATTTAAAAAACTCCTCTTTTTTCCATTTAATGGATTGTCATTTTCTTTTCTATCACACAAGATATTAAGATGGTTTGGTCCCATTTTTATCTTATTGGCATATTTTGCTTCGGGAATTTTATTTTCCCATAACATCTACTATAAATTAATATTTATCTCTCAAACATCTTTAATGTTATTTCCTTTTTTTGATTATTTTTTGAAAAAGGTAAATGTAAATATAGGATCATTGCGATTTATCACTCATTTTTATATGATGAATATTGCGCTATTTGTAGGCTTGATTAAATATTTAAAAGGAGTAGATTCTAATGTTTGGAAACCCACAGAACGCAACCAGTAACTATTTTTTAAGGTAAACAGGATTCAGTTTTATCAATTTATAATAAAATGAAAATAGTCGTTAACACTCGATTCCTATTAAAAGATAAGCTGGAAGGTATAGGTGTTTTTTCAAAAAATTTTTTGATAAACCTGGTAAAATCGCATCCCGAGTACGAATATATTTTCCTCTTTGATAGAAATTTTGATGAGTCTTTCATTTTTTCTGAAAATGTAAAAGGAGTTGTGCTATATCCTTCGGCTCGACATCCATTTTTATGGTATTTATGGTTTGAGCATGCTGTTGCATCCTTTTTGCAAAATAATAAACCTGATCTTTTTATTTCACTCGATGGACAACTTTCCTTAAAGGCCAATTGTAAAACATTGCTTGTAATACATGACCTTGCTTTCGAAAATTATCCAAAAGATATACCATGGTTGGCAAGTAAATACTATAAATGGTTTACACCTAAATTTGCAAACAAGGCCTCCCATATAATTACCGTATCCGATTTTTCTAAGCAGGATATAATCAAAAGGTATAAAATCAATGATTCAAAAATTACTGTTGCATACAATGGTTTAAGTGATGGGTTTAGGCCTTTATCTGTTGATGAAATGAAAGAGGTTAAAGAATCTTTAACCCTTGGAAAAGAATATTTTATTTACCTAGGCTCAGTTCATCCTCGTAAAAATATACCAAACCTATTAAGGGCTTTCGATAAATTCAAAATTAAATCCGGATCAGATTTTAAACTGGTAATTGTCGGAAAAAATTTCTTTAAAAATCAAGAATTGCTGTCGGTGTATAATTCTATGCAATTTAAATCGGATGTTGTTTTTAAGGGTAGAGTAGATGACGAGCAAGCACAGAAATATTTAGGATCTGCCTTTGCCTTGATATATATATCTTATTTCGAAGGTTTTGGTATTCCCATTTTAGAAGCTTTTAGTTCGCAGGTTCCTGTAATTACTTCAAATGTAAGTTCGATGCCGGAAGTAGCCGGTGATGCTGCTTTGCTTGTAAATCCCTTTGATTTAGACGAAGTTGCAGATGCAATGATTCAATTGATTGAAAATCAGGATTTAAAACAGATTTTGATTGAGAATGGAACGATGCAGAAAAATAAGTTTTCTTGGATTGTAAGCACTGAGAAAATATGGAAGGAAATTGAAAAATTAACCAGCAAAAAGCCAAAGAATTAAATTAGATTTTTACTGATTCAATCTTGAAAATTTTTTTTGTGTTTTCGGTTACTTTAAATCGATTATCTATTCTATAGCCAATTATCCAACAAATTTTTTTGTCAGACTCTACCAAATAAACATCTTCTTTTTCTTTTAAAGAGAGTTTTAAATCTATAAAAAAATCACTCAGTTTCTTTTTGGTACTCATTCCAAGTGGATAGAAATAATCTCCATTTCGCCACTTGCGAATTAATAAAGGAAATTTCAGTTTTTCTTCGTCAATGCAGGCAATGTGTTTGGATTTTTGAATTTCAAACTTTTCGGAAAAATTTTCTCGTGTAATTTTTAATGGAATAGGAGAAAACACATTGTTTTGATTTTCTGAAATGAGTGATTCCTCGTTAAGTTTTTCTTTAATCGATGATAAAATTAATTCATCTCTATCTTTAAGAATTTGATGAGAACTAGAAAAAAATAGTTTACCGGAGGTTTTCTCAAAAGAATTAATAATATTTTCTATCGTTTGTATGTTGAAATTATAGGGAGAGAGGAATTCAAATAAATAGGATTTAATTGGGTGTAATTTTTTTAATTCATTTATTGCAATACGCTTGTTATCATTATCATCTAATCTGAAAATGCTTTGTTTTTTTTCTTCAATTGAATCAAAGTATATTTCTTCCATTTCTCTAAGACGATTCATATCCTGAGCAATTGTTTCGGAAATATTGGGATTTAGTTCCTTTAGCATTGGTATAATATTTAAGCGTAAATTATTTCTTAAATATTTATCAGATAAATTGCTGCTATCTTCTCTATATTCCAATTCATTATTTTTGCAATGATTAACTATTTGATCCCTGGAGGTAAATAGCAAAGGGCGAACAAGGAAATTCTTAGATGGTAGAATTCCCCTCAATCCAGCAATTCCGGTACCTCTCAATAGATTAATAAAATAGGTTTCGATACTGTCATCTCTATGGTGTGCTATTGAAATGTATTTATAGTTGTGCTCTGTTCTAATTTTATCAAACCAATCATATCGGAGTTTTCTCGCCGCCATTTGAATTGAAAGGCCTTGTTTTTTTGCTTCTTCTTCAGTTTCAAATTTTATATTGTGAAAATTAACTCCATATTTTTTAGCCATATCAGCTACGAAAATTTCATCTTGTTCAGATTCTTTGCCTCGAAGTCCGAAATTACAATGAGCAATACCAAATTTAAAACCTGATTTAAAAAATAAATCACACATTACTACAGAATCAATTCCGCCACTTACAGCCAATAAGATTTTATCCTCTTTCAAGAATAATCTTTCTTTTTTTATGAAGCTTAGAAATTCAAGAATCATCATTTAGTTTATTTGATTGGCGCTACAGCTGTTAAATAGTAATAGGTTTTTAGTGAATTATTTATTTAAGTTTAAACTTTCGAACATCGCTCTTGCTTTTAATAAACATTCATCATACTCATTTTCAGCATTGCAATTTATGGTTATTGCGCTGCCCACTGAAAATGACAGATAATCATTCACTGAATTATAAAAAATACTCCTTATAACAACATTAAAATCAAAATTCTCCTCAGGATCAATATATCCTACCGAGCCTGAAAATAAATTTCTTTTTGTGCTTTCATTTTCTTCAATCAATTCCATCGCCCTTAGTTTTGGAGCTCCGGTCATAGAACCCATAGGGAATGCATTTTTTATTGCCTCAGTAAAATGAATATCTTCTCTCAATTTTGAACTTACAGTTGAAATCATTTGATGAACATGTTTAAAAGTATAAATTCCAAATAATTCATCTACATTAACACTCTTTCTTTGTGCTGATTTGGATAAGTCATTCCTTACCAAGTCAACAATCATTATGTTTTCAGATCTTTCTTTTTGATTTTCAAACAGTTCTTTTTTTAATTGTTGATCTTCTTCCTCGTTTTTTCCTCTTTTTATAGTTCCTTTTATGGGTTGTGAAATAATTGTGTTAGCCGTCTTTTTCAAAAAACGTTCAGGACTGGAACACATTAAGTGATGATTCTTATTTTTAAAATAACATGAAAATGGGGCAGGTGAAATTGAATTTAACTTTTCGTAAACATCAAAAGGATTTATTTTGGCAGATTCTGAATAAAATTCTTGACAAAAATTGATTTCGTATATGTCGCCTTTTTTGATGTGCGATTTTAATTTATCAACTATTTCTATGTAATTAATTTTGCTTAATCTACTTTTTATAAAATGGGAATCCTTTATTTTTTTTGTATGAGAAGTATTGTTTTTTATTTGAGAAATTATACTTGCAAGCTCCTCTTTCAAAGTAATTGAATCATCAATGAGTATTTCCCATTTTGAACTTTTAAGCCTAAAAATATATTTAGGTCTGAAAAAATAAATGGGAGGGAAGTTAAGTTGGTCAATATTTTTTGATTCAATATTTTCAATTTCATTTTTTAGATCATAGGTTAAATATCCCATTAACCAATCATTTTGACTTTCGTAAAATTCTTTTAATGAATTAAATGAATCTTTGTCCTTTACGACTAACTCTGCAAGGCTATCAATTCCAATTAGAAGCTCAAATTCATTTTCAAAATCATTGCTGTTTAATAAACAAATGGGTATAGTATCATTCAATGAGCCTATCCAATTGAATAAGTCTGTTTTATTCAGATCTTCTATTAATATCGATTTCCTCATGAATTATCTTATCTTAATCTGAAAAAGTATTTGATGGGAAAATATAATATGAAGACGAGTGGATTTTGTGATTATTGGTTAAAAAAATAATCATTAAGAATTAGGGTTGAATTATTTTCATCAATTCTTCCAGTTTCGGTGAAAGTATAATTTCAGTCCTTCTGTTTTTTGAGCGTCCCTCAGGGGTTTCATTGCTGGCTTTTGGAAAAAACTCTGATTTTCCTGCAGCAGTAACTTTTTTTGCGTCTAATTTATAATTTTCAGTTAAAATTCTTACGATTGATGTAG
The DNA here is from genome assembly GCA_947462515.1 of Bacteroidota bacterium. Classification (GTDB taxonomy): domain Bacteria; phylum Bacteroidota; class Bacteroidia; order JACCXN01; family JACCXN01; genus CANHPJ01. The sequence continues at coordinate 5,326 of CANHPJ010000007.1, forward strand.
CTCTGGCTGTGCTCAAATCCCAATTATCCTTATAAATAGAAGTTTTAATTGGAATATTGTCTGTGTGTCCTTCAATTAAAATATCAATTTCATTATTTCTTTCAAGAGCTTGCGAAAGTTTGTTTAAAGCTTCCTGCCCCTTGTTTTCAACAGAGGCACTGCCTGATTTAAATAATAATTTATCAGATAATGAAACGTAAACTTTTCCATTTTTCGTCTCTATGGAAAGTTCATCGGAATTGAACCCTAATAGTGCATTTTTTACCAAATTATTCAAAGCTTTTGTTATGGAGTCTTGTCTGTTTATCAATGCCTGCATTTCAGACAATTTTATTTCTCTTTCTTTTAAAAGATTTTCTTTTTCTTCCAGTTCATTATTTTTATTCTTTAATGCTAAGTGTAGCTTTTCAGCTTCTGTTAAGCTTGAATTCAGCAGGTCATTGTATGCTTGTTTTTGTTTCTGGTTTTTTTCCTTTAATTCTTTTATTTCATTTTCTTTTGTCTCAATGGTTTTTTCTTTTGCTACAGAATCTATCCTGAGTACTTTGACCTTACCGCACAAATCATCCCTCTCTGTGATAGATTGTTTATATCTTTTTGAGGTGAAAATCTGATCCGTTTTATCAATAATTTTACTTTTTAATTGCCCAAAAGCTGAGTAATGAGTCCCATTAAAAATGAATACAATAAAACAGTAAACTGTACACTTTATAAATTTTGATTTCATATAATTTTTAGTTTGTATTGTTTTTTAACCAATAGTTCAGTGAGGCAATCCTCCAAACAAATTTTGAATTACTGAAGTCGCCTTTTTTATAGTTTTCTATTTCTTCCTTTAATAAGCTTTTATTCAACCAGTGAAAATGATTATAATCTATTTCTAACAAGTTTTTTAAAGGGCCATTCAACCAAAGTACTTCCCCGGGGGTAACAAAACCTTTTTTATCCTTACGGTTTGCAATAGTTTCCGGTAATATATTATTTAAGGATTTTCTCAAAATGTATTTGGTTTGAGCTTGATCATTGATTTTAAAAGAATTTGGCAAAGAAAATACAAATTCTACTAATCGATGATCTAAAAACGGTACTCTTGATTCAATGGAGTGCGCCATTGAATTTCTATCCTCAAAATATAACAAACTAGGTAAACTAGTTGTAAATAGCATATGATAAGAAAAATTATCGATTTTATTTGAAAATTTATTCTCTATACTAAGAGGTAGGCTTTTAAGATTGCTATCATTTAAATATTTAGAAAGCTTTTTAAATTCATGACTGTAAACATCTTGCTCGGTATTTAATGAAGAATAAATTCCTTTCAGTAAAACAGTTAAAGAATCTTTTAATGTTAATTCATGTTGTTTTTTATGCGATAATAAGGTTTTTAGAGCCCCAATAATTTGAAATTGGTTTAGTGATTGCCCTATCATTCTGTTAAAGGAATGTAAATACCCCAGTAAATATTCATCCGAGCCTTGACCATCCAACAATACTTTAATATTGTTTTTAGCAGCCAGATTCATTAAAAAATATTGTGAAATATAGGAACTACCAAGCAAAGGAATATCGGCATGATACGTAGCTTTTTGATATCCAATATTTATATCATCATTATTTGGTGTAAAGTATTTTGCTTCGATATTACCGTATTTTTTTAATACATCATATACAAAGGGTCTTTCATCCACATTTTGTTCACCTTCATAATATATTGTGAACGTGTTTAATTTTGTGTTTGGATTTTGATTGCAAAACATAGAAGTTATTGCCGAACTGTCAAGACCACCGCTAAGGCATGCTCCAATTGAAACATCGCTTCTGGAATGTATTTTTATTGAATTTTCAAAAAGAGAATAAAATTCATCCTTGGTTTGATTAAAATTTAAATTTTGTTTTTTTTCGGAATTTAAATCCCAATATTTAAATGTTGATATCTTACCATTTTTAAAAATAAGGTTATGAGACGATTCAAGGCTTTTTATTTGTTCAAAATACGTTTCGTCTTTATAACATGCCCAACCTAATTCAATACCCCTGTTTACCTGATTTAGATTTAGTTTGTTATCAAAAATAGGAAGCGTTTTAAGTGGCTTATATTCCGAGGAGAAGAAAAATTTATTCCCGTGATGTATAAAATAAAAGGGTTTAATGCCAAATCTATCTCTAGAACAAAATAATTCATTTTTTTCTTTGTCCCAAATTGCAAAGGCCCACATACCAACAAAATGATTTACACATTCTTTACCCCAATAAATATATGCCGCTATGATTACTTCTGTGTCGGATTGGGTTTCAAATGCAAAACCATTCTTTTTTAGAATATCTCGAATTTCGATATAATTATATACCTCACCATTAAATGTGATTAAGCAATTTTTATATTCAAAGGGTTGGTTTGCGTGATCTGAAAGGTCAATTATTTTTAGACGATTATGTCCTAGACCGGTATGTTTATCTACCCAGTGTCCTGTAAAATCAGGACCTCGGTGATTCGTCTTGGCCAGCATCTTTAGTAATTGATGATTGATGTTTTCAGATGTTGACTCAGGATCAATAATACCGGCAATTCCGCACATATAATTTTAAATTTTTAATAAAAAGTATAATTTATAAAAGTACTTCAAATAAATCTTTATCAAAAAAAAAAAAACTAAATTTTATATTTTTCGAGATCTAATTTGTCACCGGGAAACTCAAGGATATCGTTGTGCCTTTGTTAACTTCAGAATCAATTAGAATCTGACAATCATGAATTTTAACAATTTTATATACCAGGGGTAAACCAATGCCATGGCCATCAATTACCTTAGCATTATAACCCCTGTAAAATGGTTCCGAAATATAATTTAAATCCTCTTTGGAGATTCCCATACCTTGATCTTTAAAATCAATTTTAAGAATCTTGTTATGGTAGGCGATTTTAATATCTATCTGGTTATTGTCTGAAAATTTACAACCATTATCCATTAAATTAAAAAAAGCAGACTTAATTAATTGCTCATTGCCATCAATAGTTAGTTTTTTTTCATCATCTAAATTTTCTCCAAAATCTAAATTAATAGTATATTCTTTTTTATGTTTGATTATGTCTGTTCGAACCTGCCATATTAGTTCATCAATCCTTAATGCTTGTTTTTTGATGGAAGAAATATCTAAACTCGCTTGAGCCAACTCTAGTAAACCATTGGATAATTTACCTAAGTTTTTAATTTCTTCTAAGATAGAAATAAGCACTTTTTCGTATTCGTCTGTTTTTCTCTCTTTTAAAAGAGTTACTTCTATTTCGCCACTAATTGAAGTTAAGGGAGTCCTTAATTCATGTGAAGCATTTGAAACAAAACTTCTTTGCATTTTAAAAGCACCTTCGAGTCTTTCCAGCATCTTATTGAATGTTACTGCCAAATATGCTATTTCATCCTTTCCATTTCCTTCTTTTACCCTGGAATATAAATTGTTAATGGTAATATTATCGACCTGACTAACAACATCTGAAATTGGCTTCAAAGCCAGTCCTGCATATATCCAAGCGATAAAACTGGTTAGTAAAACACTTAAAATAAAACCAATAATTAGAATATTTAATAGATTTTTAATTTTACTATGTCCATAAATGTCTTCTGCTGAAACAATTAGAATGTGTTTAGTTGAATTTTTTGATAGGTATTTTCCATAAAATTCTTTGTCTTGATGATCAAAATATAATTCTTTATTAAGTTTTATTTCATCTAAAAGCCGGTTTGAGATATTAAAAAATTTTAAGGAATCTGTAGTGTTTAAAACTTGATAATTGCTATCGTTAAAAATAATTATGTCTGCGTTATAAAGCGGGACAGTTTTTTTGGCAATATTTTTTAAAATATCATCATTTATTATTTCGTCAGTATTCAATAATTTCCCAACTGATTGCGCCTTTTCAAATAATCTCCCCTTAAATTCTATTTTCCTGTAAGTTACCGATGAATAATAGATGGATATGGAAAATAGTATTAAGATACTGGCAACAATGCAAGCGAATTGCATGCTAAGTTTTGTTCTAATCTTCATTTTTTTGTGAAATGATAAGTTGAAGTTTTATCCAGCGGTATGTTAAAAATCTTCAGATAGTATATAACCCATACCAATTTTGGAATGAATTAGTTTTGGACTGAACTCTTTATCAATTTTTTTTCTCAAAAAATTAACATAAACATCAATCACGTTGGTTCCCGTGTCGAATGAAATATCCCAGACATTTTCTGCGATTTCAACTCTAGAAACCACTTTGTTTTTATTTTTGAGAAAATATTCAAGAAGTGCAAATTCTTTGGCTGTTAAATCTATTTTGGTTGAAGCCCGCTTAACTATTTTACTGTCTAGGTTCATTTCTAGATCTGCAAATTTTAACAAGTTTTCATTTTGTTTTAATCCGATCGATCTTTTTGTCAGGGATTTTATTCTGGCAATTAATTCTTTAAATTCAAAAGGTTTTGCCAGGTAATCATCTGTACCGGAATCAAATCCCATAAGTTTGTCATCTGTTGAACTTAATGCAGTGAGCATTAAAACAGGTATGTTTTGATGCGTTTTTCTTATTTCTTCACAAACTTTGAAGCCGTTTAGCAGGGGTAAATTTATATCTAAAATAATCACATCAAAATCATTCGAAACTGCCATCTGAACCCCAGATAAACCATCAAATGCAATTTCTGTTTGATATGAAAGCTCTTCGAGGCCTTTTTTGATAAAAGCAGCCACTTTTTTTTCGTCTTCAATAATTAAAACCTTCATAGTAATCATATTATCATGCAAAAATAAGAAATCATAAATGGTATAAACTACATAAATCCATATTTGTTCTGCAAGGAAAAACTTTTTACATATATTTGAACCATAAAATAAAATTATTTAACCGATTTTTAATATGAGTAATAATACTGAATCTTGGGGTTCTAGAATTGGTCTTATTCTAGCAATGGCAGGAAATGCTGTTGGCTTGGGTAATTTTTTGCGATTTCCTGTTCAAGCTATTCAAAATGGCGGTGGTGCATTTATAATACCATACCTTGTTTGCTTTCTATTAATGGGTATTCCACTGCTTTTTGTTGAATGGTCGATGGGGCGTTTTGGTGGAAAATTCGGACATCATTCTACACCTTTTATTCTCGACTCTATGGATAAAAGGAAATTCTGGAAGTATGTAGGTGTATTTGGAATATTTACCAATATTGCGGTAGCTGCATATTATTGTTATCTTGAATCTTGGACTTTATCTTGGATGTATCATTCTGTAATCGGAACTTTTTCAGGTAAAACTCAAGAAGAAGTAGCTGGTTTTTTTGGTAATTATGTTTCTTTAACATCTTGGGAACCAATATTTTTCTGGTTAGTGTGTCTGCTTTTAAATACCTGGATTTTATCAAGAGGATTGAGTGGTGGAGTTGAAAAAGTGGCCAAAATTGGTATGCCTTTATTGATTATTTTTGGAGCATTCCTTGCCTATAAAGCAATTACGTTAAAGGCAGGTGAGCATGGTGCTATTTTATCTGGAATTGAAGGTTTGAATTATCTTTGGACTCCTAATTTTGATACCATCTGGAGCCCAAAAGTATGGCTTGCCGCGGCCGGCCAAATTTTCTTTACCCTATCTGTCGGTATGGGATCTATACAGTGTTATGCATCGTATGTTAAATCAAAAGATGATGTGGCATTAAATGCTATGAGCGCAGGTTGGATGAATGAGTTTGTTGAAGTAGTTTTAGGATCAGCAATATTAATTCCCATATCAATCGGATATCTTGGCATCGATCAGGTTGTTGAAATGACAAAAAGTGGTGGTTTAGGATTAGGGTTTAAAACTTTACCTTATTTGTTTGAGCAGTGGGGTGGTGTTTTGGCCGCAGTATGCGGAGTAGCTTGGTTTGGACTATTGTTTTTTGCAGGTATAACTTCTTCCTTGGCAATGGGTACTCCATGTATGGGGTTTTTACAGGATGAGTTTGGTTGGAAAAGAGAAAATGCTGCTTGGATGTTCGGATTTGTAGTTTTTTTATTGGGTTTACCTACTGTATTGTTTTTCAATCAGGGAGTTTTTGACGAATATGACTTTTGGGCAGGAACAGTCTCTTTAGTGGTTTTCGCTTTGATTGAAATTATTTTATTCGCATGGGTTTTTGGAATGGACAAGGGCTGGAAGGAAATTACAACTGGTGCAGATATTAAAGTACCGGTAGTTTTTAAATTTATTATTAAATACATCACCCCAGCGATGTTAATTTGGGTTTTTGTGTCAAGCCTTCCGGGCATTTGGGATCAAATTATGAATAAGTCAATTTATGAGCAGATTTCCTCTGCAACTGACGCCGATTTGATAAATAAATTAAATACTCAAATTACTTATGTAAATATTTCTAGGATAGGACTTTTATTGGTATGGTTTTCGATAGCCTATCTTGTATATATTGCATACAAAAATCGTAAAAAAGAAGGGAGAATATAATGAACAATTCAGCTTTAGTATTAATGATTTCATCTGAGGTAATAATTGCTTCGGTTACCATATATTTTTTCTGGAGAGTTCTTAAAGCTCCCAAAAATCCGGAGCCTGACTCCTTCTTAGAAAATGATGATATGCAGAAGTAAAATCATTGAATTTTGTATTTTGCTAATAAATATCTAAGCTTCAATAAAAAGGAAAGGAAAGGTATTGTTGTTTTTATATCATTAATTTTTAGTTCTTTTTTATTTACTTATTTATCTCCTTTACTTGTAAATAAAAGTCCTTCAGATTTTAGCAGTTTCAATACGGAAATAAATGCTTTTTTATCTGATTCTTTGGCTTCTTTTGATGAGAATACGGATAAATTATATGTAAATAAGAATTCCATAACTCATAATCATAAACTCTTTACATTCGATCCCAATAAAGCATCAAGTGAAGAACTCTATTCTCTTGGATTAAATCCCAAAACAATACTTAATATAAAAAAGTATCTTAAAAGGGGAGGAGTATTCAAAAATAAAAATGATTTCAAAAAAATATATGGCTTAAGCAAAACAGATTTTCTCTTGTTGGAGCCTTATATTTCAATCAATCAATCGACTTATCAGTTCCGAAACACAAAATTTATATACGATACTTGTTTTATTTCCAAGTCACATCCCGCAAATGAAATAAGAATTAATTCTGTTGGACTTTTTTACCTCCTTAAATTTGATGGAATGGATACCATTCTTGCTTTTAATATTCTAAAGTATAGAAAGGCATTGGGAGGATACTATTGCAATGATCAGTTGAGTGAAGTAAATGGAATGAAAAAAGAATTCTTCAACCGGCTAAAGGACATGCTAATAATTAATCAGGATTCAATAAAAAAAATTAATCTAAACCAATGTTCAATAAATGATTTAAATAAACATCCATACTTGTCTTATAATCAATCTAATTCAATTATTAATTTCAGGATAAAACACGGGGATTTTAAAACTTTAAGTGATATTAAAAAATGTGATCTTATAGATGATAAGACATTTGAAAAAATACATCCTTACCTGGATTTAAATTAGAAGATATTTTCTTATTTAAGGATAAGATGTATTTGATTAGATTTTGTGATATTTTGACTAAATTTGCAAAAAAATTAAATTAAAATATAATTTATAATATTTATAAAAATGATTGAAAGCAACATATTGGAAACACAATCAGGAATGAATTTTGAACTTAGCGAAAATCAAAAGATGATTGCTGAAATGATCAAGGACTTTGGAGAAAAAAACATTCGTCCTGAGATGATGGAATGGGATGAAAATCAAATTTTCCCTGTAGAAGTTTTTAAAAAGTTAGGCGAACTAGGTTTAATGGGTGTTTTGGTTCCTTCTGAATATGGAGGAGCGGGATTGGGGTATTGCGAATACGTAACCGTAGTATCCGAAATTGCAAGAATCTGTGGATCGATAGGCTTGTCTGTGGCAGCGCATAATTCATTATGTACTGGACATATTCTTCAATTTGGTAATGATGATCAAAAAAAGAAATGGTTACCAAAACTTGCTACTGCTGAATGGATAGGAGCATGGGGCTTAACTGAAACCTCAACAGGTTCAGATGCAGGTGGAATGATGACTACAGCTAAACAAGATGGGGATTATTGGGTACTCAATGGTACTAAAAATTTTATAACCCATGCGATTTCTGGAAATATTGCTGTTGTAATAGTTAGAACCGGAGAAAAAGGTGATTCTCATGGAATGACTGCATTTGTAATAGAAAAAGGTACTCCAGGTTTTTCATCTGGTAAAAAGGAAAATAAAATGGGCATGCGAGCTTCGGAAACTGCTGAGCTGATTTTTGATAATTGCAGAGTGCATCAGGATAATATATTAGGCAAGGTTGGTGATGGTTTTATTCAAGCGATGAAAGTGCTTGACGGAGGAAGAATTTCAATTGCTGCTTTATCCTTAGGAATTGCAAAAGGTGCTTATGATTGTTCTTTAAAATATTCAAAGGAAAGAGAGCAGTTTGGCCAATCTATTTCAAGTTTTCAAGGAATTGCTTTCAAGTTAGCCGATATGGCGACAGAAATATCTGCTGCAGAGCTACTTACATTTCAAGCAGCTGATATGAAAAATAAGCACAAAAAAGTTACCAAAGAATCCGCTTTTGCCAAATACTACGCTTCGGAAGTTGCTGTTAGATGTGGTTTGGAAGCAGTTCAGATTTTTGGTGGTTATGGATATACAAAAGATTTTCCTGCAGAAAAATACATGCGCGATGCCAAATTATGTACAATAGGGGAAGGAACATCTGAAATTCAAAAATTGGTTATAGCAAGAGAGTTATTGCGTGAGTAATACCATTGATTTTTTCTATAAGTCTAAAAAGCGCCCTAGATATATTCTAGCGCGCTTTTTTTATTAATTTCTTTGTTTAATCAAGAATTAGTTATTTCATACTCCTCACCAAATACTTTAATAATATCTCCAATTCGTATTTTTGCTCTTTTACGAGTTTCAATTTCTCCGTTAAGCGTTACCTGTCCATCTGTTACTATAGCTTGAGCATGTCCTCCATTTTCAGCGATTCCAATAGCTTTTAAGAGTTTTATAAGTTCAATAAAATCTCCCTGTAATTCAAATTTGTTCATCATTTTTAAAGATTAAATTCAAATATAAGTTTTATGGTTGTTGAATTTAATTTTGATTTCATTTTTTCGTTATTTTTCTTTTACTAACTATACTAAATCGATCCAGCTAATGCAGCTACTCCATAATTCAATTTATTGATTTTAAACTGATAATTGTTTTAACTTTGTTTCATATGACGACCTTAATAATTATTGTTACCTGTATTTTTTCATTCTTTGGTTTTAAAAGAATAGATATAATGAATAAATACCAATTCAATCCTTATGATGTAAAAAATAAAAAGGAGCTGATTCGGTTTATTTCTCATGGCTTCTTGCATGCAGATTGGATGCATTTATTTTTTAATATGTTTGTTCTTTATAATTTTGGACAAGCAGTTGAATATGATTTCAATTATATTTATGGAGACAAAGGGTACCTTTATTTCGGTCTTCTTTATTTTGGAGGAATAATTTTTTCAGTTTTACCTACCTATAAAAAGCATCAAGATGATTATTATTATAATGCCGTTGGAGCTTCAGGAGCGGTTTCGGCAGTGATGTTTTCTTTTATTTTATTCAATCCCTTTCAGGAGCTTTGTTTGTATGGTATTTTGTGCTTTAAGGGTATCTGGTGGGCTTTGGCATATTTAACCTATAGTTATTACAAGGGTAAAAGACCTGATGATAATATAAATCATGAGGCACATTTTTGGGGAGCCATTTTCGGAGTGATATTTACAATTATTTCATCACCCTCAGTTTTGAAAAATCTGATAGATAAAATTTCTACAAGCTTCTGATAAGTATTATATAAAACCTGATTTTTTATATGTTTAGCATTCATAATGATGAATTAATCGATAATAATACCCCATTTATTTCTTCTGATAATAGATCGTTTAGATACGGAGATGGACTATTTGAATCAATTAGAGTTATAAACGGAAAACCTTTTTTATTATCAAAACATATCGAAAGGATTCAAAACGATATGGCTTTATTGAAAATGGAAAGCGATTCGATGATAAGTTTTGAAAATATCCAAGAGAAAATAAATTTGCTTTGTGAAAAAAATAATATTGAGCAGGGAGCAAGAGTAAAACTTTCTGTATATAGAAATGCCGGAGGATTATACACTCCCGATACTAATTCAGTATCTTATTTTTTGGAGGCAAATATGCATCAGGACAACTTGTTTTTATTAAACAAGAAAGGTCTCGATATTGATGTTTATAATGACATAAAAAAGCCACTGAATAAGCTTTCTTCCATAAAATCAAACAATAGCCTTATTTATGTACTAGGGTCGATTTACAAGAAGCAAAAAGGACTGGATGATTGCTTACTTTTAAATGAAGAGAATAACATTTCAGAAACCACAAATGCCAATGTATTTATGGTAACAGAGAACAAAATATATACTCCAGGTTTAGATCAGGCTTGTTTGTCGGGTACCATGCGTAAACTGATTATTAAATTAGCAAGAGAATCAGGTTACAAAATTTATGAATGTAATTTAAAGACTGAAGATTTGATACAGGCCGATGAATTATTTTTGACTAATGCCATATCAGGAATAAAATGGGTGAGTGGTTTTAGAAAGAAAAGATACTTTAAAAATGTTTCTACTAAATTAATTTCCAAATTAAATGAGTTTGCTAGTCAATCAATTTAAATTAGGATCTAATGGATAGTTAATCAACTGTGCATATTCAGGCCCCATAGTTTTTAAAATTTCTGCCCACAAATTTTCCGGGTTTTTCATTAAATTAATAACAGGACTGCAAACAATCCAGGAGTTCTCTTCTAATTCCTTTTCAAGCTGTCCCGGGGCCCAGCCTGCATATCCAACAAAAAATCTTAGATCATGAACTTTAATATTTTCATTTCTTACGATTTCCTTAAGCATTTCAAACTCTCCACCCCAATAAATGCCTGGTAAAATTTCTTTGGAGTTATCTATTCTATCTCCCAGTAAATGAATAAAAAATAAGTTGTCACGGTTAACAGGCCCTCCGAAATATATTTCAGCATCAAAATCCGGGAAACTCTCAATAGCATCCTGAACTTTAATTTCAGAAACTTTGTTCAGTATAAAACCAATAGTGCCATTTTCATCGTGTTCTACAATTAATATTACGGCTCTTGTAAAATAATTATCTGTTAAAAAAGGTTCAGATAATAATATTCTACCTTTATCGGGTTTTATAGTGTTGAAATTAGGTAAATCAAACATGCTTTCTTTAATATCCTACTTAATTGAAATAACTATTTAGATTACAATCAGATCTAAAATATTTTGAAAAATACAGATATTTTCGAATAAATTGTACTTAATTGACTAGAATCATTTAGATATTTGAGATAATTTGTCATTATTGTTAAAACCTTATTAAGTTTGTTAAAAAAACATGGAAGATTTAAGAAAATTCATCAATGATCTAAGACATGATTTTTCAAGGGAAACTCTTGAAGAATCAAACATGGAAAGCAATCCAATAATACAGTTTGAAAAATGGTTTAAACAGGCAGTAGAAGCCAAAGTTCATGAACCTAATGCCATGGTAGTATCTTCTGTTTCAGACCAAGATTTTCCTTCAAGTAGAGTAGTTTTACTTCGTAATTTTGGACAAGAAGGATTCGTTTTTTATACTAACTATAACAGCCGAAAGGGTAAAGAAATCCTTCAAAATCCTAAGGTTTCCTTGAATTTTTTTTGGCCGGAATTAGAAAGACAGGTTATAATTCAAGGTATCGCAAAGAAACAAACCGAAAAAGATTCAGACTTATATTTTGACTCAAGACCACATTCAAGTAAAGTAGGAGCCTGGACTTCTCCTCAAAGTCAGGTGATAGCAAATAGAGATGAATTGGAAAATTTATATAATGAAGTTGCAACAAGATTTGAAAATGAAGAAATTAAAAGACCTGATTTTTGGGGAGGATTTATAATAAATCCAATCAATATTGAGTTTTGGCAGGGCAGACCAAGTCGTCTGCATGATAGAATAAGGTATTCTTTTATTGAAAATGGAATATTTAAAATTGAAAGAATAGCGCCATAAAAGGTATGCAAGTAATCATAGATTTATTTTATAGAACTTTTTAAGCAACTATTCAGTATAAAGCAATATTACAAGTAATTTAAGCTATTCAATTAAAAATAAATTCATTATATATTAATTATATCATTGTAAAATAGATTTTATTAAAAATGTATACTATGAAATTAATTAATACCGTCCTTTTTTATTTCATTTTAACAAGTCTTTTCATCCTTCAACTGCCTGCACAGAATCACTTTCAAACATTTGAAAAAGATCCCTTAAAGGTTAAGCAAGTTGTTTTAAGAAATGGTCTAACTGTGATGTTGAGTGAAAACCATCAATTGCCTAAAGTTTTTGGGATGGTGGTAGTAAATGCCGGTTCCAAAAATGATCCTGTTGATGCCACTGGAATAGCACATTATTTGGAGCATATGCTTTTCAAAGGGACAAAAAAAATAGGGACAATTGACTATGAAAAGGAAAAGATATATTTAGAAAAAATTAATGAATTGTATGATGAACTTGGGAAAACTCAAGATGAGTCAGCAAGAAAGGAGATTCAAAAGCAAATAAATGAACAATCGGTTTTAGCCGGTGAATATGCTATTCCAAATGAGTTAGATAAAATGTTGGCTCAAATAGGAAGTACTGGGGTTAATGCTTTTACCACAAATGATTATACTGCATATATTAATTCATTTCCCTCAAATCAAATTGAAAGCTGGCTGGAGATATATTCCAAACGTTTTAATGAACCGGTTTTTAGACTTTTTCAATCAGAGTTAGAATCGGTATATGAAGAAAAAAACCGTCAAAACGATAATGTTTTTGCTATGGTTTACGAAAAATTCTTTTCTAGCTTTTACAAACAGCATCCATACGGACAACAAACGGTTCTTGGAAGTAAGGAACATTTAAAAAATCCATCTTTAAGAAAGATGTATGAGTTTTTTAATTCCTATTATGTTGCAAATAATATGGCAATTATTTTGTCAGGTGATTTTAACAGTTACGATTTATTACCCATTTTAGAGGAAAAATTTGGTTCATGGCCAGAAGGGGAGATTAAAAAGTATCCTAAGTTTAAGGAAGAACCATTTAATGGTAGAGAACTGGTGGAAGTAAATTTAACACCAATAAAAGCTGCAATAATGGGTTATAGAACACCACCCAATGTGCATAAGGATCTAGCAGCCCTCAAAGTGATAAATAATATTTTGTCTAACCCCGAGCAAACTGGATTATTAGATAAACTGTCCATTGATGGTGAATTAATGATGGCTGGAATTAATACAGAAACATATAATGATCATGGTGCTACTATGATTTATTTTATTCCCAAACTATTGGGTCAAACTATAGAAGAAGGAGAAAATCTTATTAAATCCAAGCTTGAATTTATTAAAAATGGAGAAATTACTGATGAAATGCTTAATTCAGTAAAATTGAATATTATTAAAAATATTTCTAAAAACTGGGAAAATAACGAAAGTCGGGCTTTGGAAATGGCGAATTCATTTGTTCAAAAAAATAACTGGTCAGATCATATTAAATTAGAAAATGAAATTAAGCTTATAACAAAGAATGACATTGTAAAGGCAGCCCAAAATTACTATGGAGATAATTATTTAATGTTTGTTTCCAAAATGGGATTTCCCAA
>CANHPJ010000008.1 GCA_947462515.1 Bacteroidota bacterium
CATATATCTGATCGCCCAAATCATTGATGTGAGCATTTCCGGTATATAGGGTATCGGAAAAAATTTTATTTTGAAAATAAAACTTTTGACTGGTATTACCATTCAAAAAAGCATTTAGCAGCAATTGTTTATTGGGTATAATATCTGAAATTAACACTTCATCTTGATTAAGTTTGGAAGCGGCAATTGAACTGTAGAAAGCTGCAGTATCTTGTGGAAAAATTTTACAGTTACATTTGGCCTGATAAATGCCTTCGAGGGTAAAATTTCGGTGACGCACATAAACAATCTTTTCAACCTGCCTGGCTTTATTACCACTGGCATCTGTGAGATTATAATTAATTAAGTATTCTCCGGCTAATTCACTATTAACCTGACCTTTAACATTGATTAACCTGGTAATATCACCATCACGGTCGTCTGTGGCAGTAATACCCCTATCAATATAAGAATCCCCAATGGTGATATATAAGGGTGAAATTTGATTTAAAAAAATAACAGGAGGAGTATTGTCAGGCTTAAAGCAAGCGCCCAAAAACAGTAAAAAAAACATCAAAAAAACACTAAAATATTTCAAATGGAGATGATTATAAATTTTAAATAATGATTTTTTAGAATAAGATTTTTAACTACTTTTGCAACCAAAATTATTAATTAAAAACCTAATTCTTAAACAAAAACATGAAAAATTTTCTATTAAAATCAATGATGGCGGTTGCCGTTACAACTACATTATTTAGCTGTAATAAAGACGAAGCAAAAGTAGCACCTACAGTAACTATAAAAAGCGATACCGGTTATGTAAGCAACACAGCGACAGTAGTAGCAGGATCAACAATTAGATATGGTGCAACTATCGTTTCTAACGATGATAAATTAAAAACAGTTGAAGTAACTGCTTCAATAGGTGGTGCTCAAGCAAGCACAGTTGTAACAATTGCAACAGAAGCTAAAACTTATAATTTAGATACAACTTACTCTGTTGGAAATACCGAAACTACAATTGTTTTAACTATTAAAGCAACTGATGATAATGGTGAATCAACTTCAAAATCAATTACTTTGAATGTTAAAAAAGCTGCTGGAGCGATTAACCAATACACTGCTACCTTATTAGGTGGACAGTCAAACGCTAATACTGGTAGCTATTACGCAACAGCTAGCAATTCTGTTTACACTCAAAGTACTGCTCCTGCAAATTCAGCAGCAATTGATATCATTTATTACTATGGAAGCAATAATAAAGCTACCTTGGTTGCTCCTTCTGACGCTACAGTTGGCGGTGGTTCAGGAAACTTAACACTTGCAACTATTTTAACCAAGAAAAATGCTACACAATTTGCAGCTAGCGGATTAACTGCAGCTCAATTTGATGCTATTACTGATGATGCTCAAATAACAGCAATTACTCCTAGCTCGCCTTCAACTATAAGCAAAGATTTAGCTCTAGATAATGTTATTTTATTTAAAACAGAAGCAGGTAAATTAGGTTTAATTAAAGTTGCTAACTTAAAAACTGGTGATACAGGAACAATTACAATCGATGTTAAAGTTCAAAAATAATATTCGATTTTAATTATTTTAAAATAGGCCGTCCAAAAAGACGGCCTATTTTTTTTTTACTGCATTTTATAATTCATAAAAAATATTTTTCAATGCACACAAAACATTTTAACATGGATGCATAATAATGTTGATGAAACAACTCAAAAACGTTCAGAAAATGAGTAAAAAAACACAAATCGAAAGTTTTTTTTTGTCAATATAGAAATTATTAACCGAAAAAATGATTTATAGTATTGATAATGAGGATATAAAAATATTTTAAAAAAAATTTGATGATTTAAAAATCTAAACTATATTTGCGGCACTAAAAATATTAAACAAAACCAACTAATTAAATGAAAACAATCGTTACCGTATTATCAGGCGTTGCCTTTTTAGGTTTAGTTGCTTGTGGCCCAAGTGCTGAGCAAGTTGAAAAACAAAAACAAGATTCTATCGCTACTGCTGATTCAATCGCTGCTATCGCTGCTGCTGCTGATGCTGAAGCAATGAGAGTTCAAGATTCAATCAACGCTGCTGCTGCTACTGCTGAAGCAGAAGCTAAACGTGTTGCTGATTCTACTGCTGCTGCTGAAGCTACAAAAGCTCCAAAAGGAAAAAAATAATCAAACTTGTTTGATTAAGAAAAGCCGTTCCGAATTTCGGAACGGCTTTTTTTTGCTTAATAATGTAAGTTAAGTAGTCAATTTAGGATCAATCCTAAAACGGATCAATCCTAAAACTTATGGGGAGTAAAAAATCAAGCATAGATATTTGTTAATCTAAATAGGAAAAACTCAATATTTCTAACACCTCTAAACTGCGCTCTAAAAGCTTTGATTTTGGCATTGAAAGATTCTACCGAAGCATTTGTGCTACTATTATCAAAATAGTTTATTATCGTTAATGTTTGATTATAGTTCTAGAGATTGTATTAAATGATTTAAATCCTACTTGATTCACTTTCTCATTCCATTGCGCTAATCTTGATATACCGTAAATTTTATCTTTTGTATTCTCAAAAATCCAGGAAAGCTTTTGTGATAATTCGTATGCCTTTTCAAGATCAGGATACAATTTAAATAGAAGTTTAGCTCTCTCTTTTTGACTTTCTCTCCAATTGGTTCTTTTTTTTTAAGTTATAGCGGATTCTAGCTAACAATTGTTTAGCGGTATCTCCAAATCCGTCAACTTATTATAAGACTATACATTTTATTATACTGAACTTCGGTTAAAAAAATGACAAAAGGCATTTATTGTTTCTGATTTTGTTTCAAATTTTACTCTAAAAGAATCAAGGGTTTTTGTTAAAAAAATCATTTTTACACTAAAACCGGTTAAAACAAGCTTTTGATTAAATAAGGTTAGTTTTTTGCTTGCTTTCATATAAAGGAGAATCAAAAACTAGTGTTTTGATTTTACAGGAGCTATATGATATCCCTGATATTATGGAGAAATTAAAAGCAAGGAATTTCAAAATATCAATTACAAAATACCTTATCATATTAATTCCCATTTTTTTTTCCTACTCAATAAAAGCTCAATATTTTGGAAGAAACAAGGTTCAGTATCGAAACTTTTACTTTAAAATTTTAACAACACCACACTTTGAAATTTATCATTATCCAGAGACTGACAGCACAATATTTTTTCTGGCAAATTTGTCTGAAACTTGGTACAATAATTATTCTAAACTATTTCAATTAAATTTTTCGTATCGCAATCCACTTGTGATCTATAGAAATGCATCCGAATTTCAACAAACAAGAATTCTTCCTCAACTTATAGGAATAGGAACAGGCGGAGTAACAGAAGGATATAAAAACAGAGTAATATTACCTCTTGCTGAATCCTGGGAAAGCACCAATCATGTGTTAGGACATGAGTTGGTTCACGCTTTTCAATACAGACTTTTTGGTGAAATTGATTCCATAGGACTTAGATCAATTGGGAATGTTCCGCTATGGATGATAGAAGGCATGGCAGAATATTTGTCTCTTGGTTCAAATAATACACACACCTCAATGTGGATGGCAGATGCCGTTATGCATGATGATATTCCGACTATAGATCAATTAAACAACGATTATGAGTATTTCCCTTATCGATACGGGCATGCGTTATGGAGCTATATTACAGGTATTTGGGGTGACGAAATTATCATTAAATTATTTAAAGAGACAGGGAGAACGAATTTAAATTCGGCTTTTTTAAAAATCCTAAACGTAAGCGAAGATTCACTTTCTGTAATGTGGAAAAATGAGTTGATTAAAACATACAAACCGCTATTATACAAAAGAAGTAAACCTGAAAATTATGGAAAAAAAATATTGTCACCAGAAACAAACGGAGGAAAAAACAACGTATCTCCTTCTATTAGTCCAAATGGGAAATGGATTATTTATAGCTCTGAACAAAGTATTTTTTCATTTGATCTTTTCCTGGCAGAGACAAAAACCGGAAAAACCATTAAAAAGCTGGCAAGCACAACCAATGATGCACACTTAAATGCGATAAGTTTTATTGAATCCACGGGAGCGTGGTCACCCGACAATAAATTATTTGCTTTTGTGGTTTTTGAAAATGGAACCAATAGCATTCATATTATAGATCCATTTAATGGTAAAATCAAGAAAAAAATTGAAAACAAAGGCATTGGAGCAATTTCAAATCCTAAATTCTCTCCTGATGGCAGAAATATTGTTTTTTCTGGTTCTGATGGCAGCAAAACAAATTTATATTTATGTGATTTAAGAACAGGTAAAATAGATCGATTGATAAACTCCAAATACACAAATTTGATGCCCTCCTATTCAGATGATGGAAGATATATTGCATTTATTACTGATCAAAATGCAATACAAAAAAATAAAGAAGAAGGTGCCTTTGTTTTTGGATCATTTCGACCTGCATTGTATGATATGGGATCAGAAAGTATAACACTGCTTCCCTATTTTAGAGATTCTAAACACATTAATCCTTTATTTTCATTTGATGGCTCATCATTATATTATATATCCGACAGAGATGGGGCAAGTAATATATATCGATTGGATCTTAAAACAAGGTTAAATTATCAGGTTACAAACGTTGCTACAGGAGTCAGTGGAATATCTGAACTTTCTCCTGCTATGTCTATAGCTGACGATGGCACACTAATATATTCAGTCTTTGAAAATGGAAATTATATTGTATATAAGTTAAACCCTGATGAATCTGGAGGTAAATTAATCATCGATAATCTTTATGAAAAACCCGGTAGATTACCACCATTAAACAGAAGAGGAAAAATGATTGTTGATAATTATTTGAACCATTTTGATCCTTTAATCATTGATGAAGATTCAATAAAAGTAAAAAAATACAGACCGAAATTTAGTCTTGATTATTTAGCAAATGCCGGAATAGGAATAGGTATTGGAGCTGGCCAACTGGGAACGGCTATTGGAGGCGGTGTCGCAGGAATCTTTAGCGATATGCTTAATAACCATATACTTTATTCTGCAATTCAAATTAATGGACAACTAAAAGATTTGGGAATTGAATTTGCATACCTCAATCAGAAAAAAAACCTGAATTATGGTTTAGATTTGTCCCATATACCTTATACATCCATCTTCTCATCATTGCAATATGACTCTACAAAAATAGATGGAGAAACAGTCATAGTGCCTACCTTGAATCAAATAATACAGCGTACATTTCAGCAGAATGCGACATTTTTCACCTATTATCCTTTAAACATAGTAAAAAGGCTTGAATTTAGTTTGGGCTATACCAGATTATCATTTCAAAGACAATTGTTAAAATCCTACTTATGGGGAGATTATGTTTTTAAAGAAGATAAAAAAACTCTACCTAATCCTAAACCAATAAACATATACAATACTGCAATAGCATACGTTGGTGACAATTCATATTATGGTATAGAAGCTCCATTGAAAGGTTATCGATATAGGTTTGAATTAGGCCTAAGTATGGGGAGTTTTACATACCTAACGCCACTAATAGACTACAGAAAATATATTTACCTAAAACCTATTTCATTTGCCCTCAGAACAATGGAATATGGTAGATACTTCAAAGATGCAAACAATAGCCTGTTAACACCTTTTTTTATTGGAAATGAAAGTCTTATAAGAGGATATAGCATTGGTTCGTTTCTTCCGTCGGAGTGTAAGGATGAAAACAAAAATGGCGATTGCCCTGCATTCGATAGATTATTGGGTAATAAGTTTGGAGTGCTTAACATGGAAATTCGGTTACCCTTTACCGGACCAAAAGAAATATCAGTAATTGCCTCAAGATATTTGCCAATTTCGTTAAATGCTTTTTTTGATGCTGGCATTGCCTGGTCTGAAAATGAAAAACCAATTTTGAAAATAAATAGGTTTTCGTCGCAAAGAATACCTGTATTTAGCACAGGTCTTTGTATGAGATTAGCGGTTTTTGGATATTTTGCCGTGGAGTTGTATTATGCTTATCCATTTCAAAGACCCGAAAAAGGACCTCATATAGGTTTATTTATATCTCCGGTATGGTAATTTTAAAACAAATTATTTATCAAATAACTTTTTATAATTTTTTGAATAAAAATCTCCAAATCATATACTTAAGGATAATTTTGTCTTAACAGATGAAAAAATTTTAATTCGGCTATTAGTGTGATTTAAACTCCAGAAATAACGGCTATTTTATTTTCTATCTTTGCTGAACTCCAAGGAAATATTTATAAAAAAAACTCAATAGGATAAAAATATAATAGATAAGACAATGACTATGATCTGGCAATTACCCTGTCAAGTCAAAATAAAATATAGTGAGCAGAAACCTTCATAAAAGTTTGGAGATGCCTAAATACAAATGAGTTGAAAACATTAATTTATAAACACCGACAATGAAAAAAATTTTTATTTTATTCGCAACATTACTCACCTTTAATTTGGTGAATGCTCAATGCAAAGTATACTCTGGATCTAGTGGATATAATGTAGCTGCAAGAGTTGAAAATGGTAAAGTTTATTCCGGATCAAGTGGTTATAACATCATAGCTCGTTTTGAAAATGGTAAAGTTTATTCCGGTTCTAGCGGGTATTCAATAATGGCGCGAATTGATGGAAACAAAATTTATTCTGGATCAAGCGGCTACAATGTTGTAGGACGAATAGATGGTAATAAAATTTATTCAGGATCCAGTGGATACAGCATCGCTGCTAGAAATGAAGGATGCGGAGGAATGAGTTTTGCTGCAGGTGCTTTTGCTTGTTGTCTGTAAATTGGAAATATAAAATCAATAAAATGAGTCAAATTCAAAAATAACATTTCCACATCTTATAACTTGAATTCAACTATTAACTTTAGATTTCTTATTTATCGGTATTATACCTTCAAAACCTGATATAAATTGGATGTTTGTTTTTTCCAGAAATAGTGTGTTTAATTTATTAAATCTCAAAAGAATAAATTGAAAAGATTCGACTCAGGAAAAAGTCTTTTATAAAGAAATTTGAATTAGATTATTGAGAGAATTTGCAACCCACAATAATTAATTATTTATAAAAAAAGCCGAATAAATAAAAAGAGAGCAGAGAAAATAAATAGCGAGCAAAGAAAAAGATATGCTGTTGAAAATCTTATATTTGTATTCAAAAAAATATCATACAAATGATAAATTAAACTGAAAAATTTAAACAAAAATATACTAAATCAATTTAATCATCTACTAAAAACAAGTTTAATAAAATTAAAACATGAAGATTTTAATGGTTTGCCTCGGTAATATCTGTAGATCGCCTCTTGCGGAAGGAATTTTAAGAGATAAACTCTCTAAAAATAACCTAGAAAACAGAATAATAGTTGATTCTGCAGGTACTTCAAATTACCATATTGGACAAAATCCTGATCATAGATCTACTGCAAACGCTAAAAGCCATAATATATTCATTTCGGAATTGAGAGGAAGACAATTTACACAAAATGACTTCGATAATTTTGATATGATTTTTGCCATGGACAACAGTAACTATGATAACATTGTTTCATTAGCGAGAAATGAAAAAGATAAACAAAAGGTAGATTTAATATTAAATATGATTAATCCGGGAAAAAATCAAGCAGTACCAGATCCATATTTCGGAGGTGAGGAAGGATTTGAAAATGTATTTTGCCTATTAGACCAAGCTTGCGAGGTTTTGATTGAAAAATTTAAAAAAACTATATAATTGACTCTTAATTTTGAATTAACAAGCATAAAACATGAAAAAAACAATCATCATAATTTCATCGGTATTTCTTATTTTGGTTGCCTCGGTGGTGACTTTACCAATATTATTCAAAGACAAAATAGTTTCCCTAATAAAGGAAGAAGCCAATAAAAGTCTAAATGCTAAACTAAATTTTGGAGATTTTGATTTATCTCTGATAAGGAGTTTTCCAAACTTCAACATGAAGTTAAGCGACTTAAGCATTGTCGGAATAAATGAATTTGAAAATGACACGCTTACCTATATAAAGGAGTTAGAATTTACGCTAAATGTTTTGAGTGTGATTCAAGGTGATCAAATTGAAATAAAATCCTTCAAATTAAACGATCCAATAATTAACGCAATTGTTCTTGAAGATGGCAAAGCAAACTGGGACATAGAAAAACCATCTGAAGAACCAAGTCCTGAAAAGCCAGAGGAACCAAGTGCTTTCAAAGCATCATTGAAAAAATATGAGATTACAAACGGAAAAATTATATATGATGATCGCCAAGGAAAGATGTTTGCCGAGTTAACTGGAGTGAATCATACAGGAAAAGGTGATTTTACTCAAGATTTATTTGTACTAAACACCAATACAACAATAAGTAAATTAAGTTACATTGATGCAGGAATAAAAATGATGAATGAAGTAAATACTTCATTTAAAATGGATTTGGATATGGATATGCCAAATTTCAAATTTACCTTCAAAGAAAATGAAGTTAAACTAAATGAATTCCTTTTCGGATTTAATGGTTGGGTTTCCATGCCTACAGATGATATAGACATGGACATTACTTTTTCAAGTACAAAAACTGAATTTAAAAATTTGCTATCACTTGTTCCTGGTGCATATTCAAAAGATTTTGAATCGGTTAAGACATCAGGGAAATTGGCTATGAATGGCTATGTGAAAGGGAAATACAACGATTCCATTATGCCAGGGTTTGGATTAAAATTATTAGTTGAAAATGCCATGTTTAAATACCCGGAACTTCCTAAATCCGTTAACAACATAAACATCGACTTAAAAGTAGATAACAAGGACGGGGTGCCTGATAATACAATCATAGATCTTAAAAAATTCCATATGGAAATGGCAGCAAACCCAATAGATATGAATTTATTTATTACGACTCCTGAATCTGATGCACATATAAAAGGGGGCATCAAAGGAAAATTAATACTTAGTAGCGTTAAAGATTTTATTCCCTTGGAAGAAGGTCAAAGTATTAATGGTACTATTGATGCGGATGTGATACTTAACGGAAAAATGTCATCAATTGAAAAGGAAGAATATGATCAATTTCAATTTGCCGGACAAATGATGATATCCGATATGCTTTATAAAAGCAAGGAGACACCTTACGATATTAATATTGTAAAAATGAACCTCAATTTCACACCTCAATTTGTTGAATTAACCGCTTTTGAATCGAAAATTGGTAAAAGTGATGTTAATGCCAATGGAAGGATAGACAATTTAATTCAATATGCCTTAAAAGACGAACTATTAACGGGTAAATTCAACATGAATTCTAACTTGATGGATTTGAATGAGTTTATGACTGAGTCAAGCCAACCGGTTAAAGAAGAAACACCAAAAGTGGAAACCGCATTAAGTGTAATCGAAATTCCAGGAAACATAAATTTTATACTTTCATCGTCCATAAAGACGCTTATTTATGATAATCTTGAGATTAAAGATTTAAACGGATCTATCAAAATTGAAGATAAAAAGGTAGCGATGGAAAATCTAAAAATGAATTTATTGGACGGTTCTTTGACTATGAATGGAAGTTACGAAACCAGGGATATCAAAAAACCGGGTATAGATTTTTCAATGGAAATTTCAAACTTTGACATTCAAAAAACGGCTATTACCTTTAATACTGTTGACAAATTGGCGCCAATTGCAAAAAAATGTTTTGGTAAATTTTCTACGAGTATGAAGTTGAATGGCTCTTTAGATGAAAAAATGGAACCTGTTTTAAATACTTTATCCGGAGAAGGTAAACTTTCTACTTCATCGGTAATAATTGAAAATTTTGAGCCGATCAATAAGATTGCGGATGCCATCAAAATGGAAAAATATAAAAAACTAGATCTAAAAAACATAAATCTGTCTTTTAGTTTCAAAGATGGAAGGGTTAACATTAATCCATTTGATTTAAAAATAGGAAATAGCAATGTAAACATATCCGGTAGTACAGGATTTGATCAAACTATTGATTACGTATGGAAATTAGATATTCCTAGTTCTGAATTTGGCGGTGCTGCCAATGCTGCTATTTCCGGACTTCTGTCCAAGGTTCCGGGGGTAAACCTTACAATTCCTCAAAAGATCAAATTAAATTTACTATTAACCGGAACAGTGAGCTCTCCTAATGTAAAGGCTGAATTAGCTCAGGGTGAAGGAGCTTCAATTGCGGATGATTTGAAAAACAAGGCAAAAGAAGAATTGGAAAAGAAAAAAGCAGAACTTGAAGCAAAAGCAAGAGGTGAAGCAGATAAGCTAAAACAGCAAGCTATGGAAAAAGCAAATGCAGAAGCGGCTAAGCTAAAAAGCCAGGCTGAAAAAGCCAAGCAGGAGGCAGAAAATAAAGCAAAGGCAGAGGCAGAAAGAATTAAAAAAGAATCAGAAGAAAAATTGAAACAAGAGGCAAAGAAAAAACTTAAGGGGCTGCTTAAACCCTAGTATATCAAACTAAAATTAAAAAAGCGGTAGAGAAAACAATTTCTCTGCCGCTTTTTTATTTACCGTTGCATTAATTTAACCAATTGGAGGAAATTAAACCACCATTTAAATAAGCAATATTTAAAGTGGTTTTAATATATTTTGTCTTGTATTCCAATAATTTCAACTCAAATTCCATCCATTTACTCTCTCGAGTATTCAACAAAAAAAGTGAACTTTCACCATTGCTGAACTTTAATTTTTCAGCCTCAAAAAGCAATTTACTCATTTGAACCATATTTTGGGCATTATCAATCTGATTGGACAAAACTTCTATGGTCTGAAGCAAACCTAATTGTTTGTATTTTAATTCATTAGACTTAGAATTAAGTTCAAGCAAATTATTTTTAACTGACAAATCTGACATCTTGTATTCATTTCTAGAATTTCTTAGAAACAAAGGAAAAGATAAATTAGCTCCCCATTTATAATTGTTATTGCTGAACACCGGATTAACGGTAGCATAATTATTCGATAATAAATTATAATTAAGGTCTAATTTTGGTTTTATCATTTCTCGTTTTAATTTTTTATCAACCTCCAAAATATTTTGTTTTGCTTTGTACTGCAGCAACAGTGGGTTCACTTGTTCGGCGTTATTTACAATATTAGATATCAATTGTTTAGATTTAATGAAATACAAATCCAAACTATCAACGAATGCTTTATTTAAAATACTATCAGGAAATCCATTTTGCCATAGACAGGAATTCAATTCCATTAATTTTTTATTTTTTTCCATAAAGGCAGTTTGAAGGTCAAACAACCGTGATTGGAGTAATATTTTTGCTTCAACGGTATCTAATGCAGGCTTCTCCCCTATGTTTGCAAGACTTTCAATCAAACCAATTCTTTGTTTTGCCAAATCAACAAAAAAATTGTTCAGAACATATTGTTTGTCAAAAAATAAGTAATCAAAATAAACTTGCGAAGATTCAAACAACAAATTATTGATTATAATTAATTTCTCTGCACTATAATATTCTTTATAATGTCTGGATTTAAGCAGCTCTGACCTTCTTTTATCAATTACTAATCCCTGCAATAAAGCTACTTCAAATCCAATATAAGGCAAACCATATTGATTTGTTTTATTCTCAGGATTTACAAAACTTCCATTGGAAAAATCGTACCCGGCTTTTATGTATTGAGAAGTAAAAAGTGGTTGTTTTATTTCTGCGTTTGCGTAGGAGTAATAATTTATAGAATTAAAATATTTATTGTCGTAATTAGCACTTAACATGGGGTCATAAATACCTTTTGCTGCCTTAAACTGAAGCTCACCATAACGTGCTATATTATTACTTTTTATGGATACGGGATGGTTATTAATAATAACATTTAAAAATGTTTCATAGTTAATATCAGTTTGTTGTTGAGCCCATAAGGACTTGAAACTAAGAAAGACAAAACAAAATAGAAAAAAATTATTTTTTAACTTCATCTGTGCCGTTTATATTATTTTTATAAAAATCAGGTGGAAAGCCATTTACCTTTCTCCATAGCTCGTAAATCAATGGCACATTATTTAACATGGCAAAACCTTGAACGCCCCCTCCTATTTGCAGTGATCGTGGCCACTCTTTTTTCTTATCCAAGGCAAGTATCCTAAATTTTCCATTTTCAGAAATTACTTTATCAAAAGCAATAATCTCAGCTGAAAAAGTACCATAACTGACCCCTGGCCAACCTGAAAAGAAAAACGAAGGCCATCCGTCAAAAATTAATTGTATGTTACTTCCCTTGCTAATTAATGCAATATCAATTGGATCGACAAATAGTTCAACAGCCTGTTGATCCTGCAGAGGCGTTATTCTGCAAAGTGTTCCACCCTCTTTAATAATTTCGCCTATACCTTGAACAGAAATTTTATTAATATAACCATCCTGTGGAGCCAATACATAATAGTAATTCTTTCGAAGCGAATAATTTGATAGTTGATTCTGCATTTTCGAAAGGGAACCTTCTGCATCATAAAGCAGTGAAATAGCAGAATATTTATCGGATTCTGCTTTCATTAATTTTTCGGCATACTCTTGTTGGATAGAATTCAGCTCTATTTCCAAATTGAGCAACTCATTTTTAGAGTTAATCAACTTATTTTCAGAAGATATAAATTTAGCCATGGATTCCTGCAATTTAACCTTCCTATTTTCAAATTCTGTTTTTGAAATTATTCCTTTTCCAAGTAATTCCTCAAAGCGTTTAAACTGTTCTTCCGATACTTTTAAATTATTCTGTGCAGCAACGATCTCAATACTGTCGGTATTTAATTTTGCCCTATTTTGGATAATTTTATTTTTTATTTGAGCAGTCTTTAAAGCCAGCGATTTATTTAATGCATCTATTTGTTGATGAATAGAATTTATTTTTTTCTCATAAGATTCTAAACTTGTTTCTTTAGATTTTATTTGCGATTCAGACCTCTCTATTAATTGTGGATCAACATAATCCTCTTTTATTTCAGAAATGAATGCTATGGTGTCATTTTTTTTCACTAAATCTCCATCATTAATATACCACTTTTCAATTCTACCGGCAATTCTGGATGTTATATTCTGAGGTTTTTTTTCAGGATTAAGCGCTGTTACATAACCATCTGCTTCTACATTTTGTGTCCAAGGCATTATCATGGCCACAAAAACAATAATTAGGAATGAATAAAAAAGAAATTTAGTAGCTTTTGAATATCTGAAATGGTAGATGTTCTTCAAACTACTTAATCGAGTTTTATTCTCGGTATTTAAAAAAGAAAACTCCGGTTTATCTTTAAAAACATCTTCAATTTTATACAGAGCCGTTATTATATCATAACAAGTTCCTAAACTTGCTACCAATTTCTCTACGCCATTTATTACCAATAAAATAATAATCTCTGAAGCTACAAACTGACCAATGTTCAGCTCCCCAATCTGAACAAGGTAGGCACCTAAAAACAATAAAAGGCTGACGAAAAATATTTTAAAAATTAAAACACCAATATATTGAGCTTCAACTGTTTTATAATATTCTTTTCGATTAATGAGATACTCATTTAAAATATTATCACTGCTATAATCATTTCTATTAACCAGGTCGGTATTTTCTGCGAGTGTTTTAAACCAAAAAAACAAGCGGTATTTCTCTGAAGAAGTCTTTATATTACTTTCTACTGCTTTTCGGCCATAATATGTTACAATAAAATAAAATGCCAGAGCAAGCAATATGGTGAATAGCAAAAACCAAGAGCTGTAGGCAGGAAGTATCATTAAACCAAAAACGATACTTACAACCGAAAAAGATAATTCTAATAATATTTTATCTATACCCTTTTGTAGGGTAATGACTTCAAAAAATTGAGCAATTTTTGAGTTTAAATTACTGTTGGGATTAGAATTTAAGTATGAACTTAATTTATCAGTTAATTTACCGAATATGTTTTGCTGTATGGATTCATTTATTCTCATTTGCATTAACTGCAATAATCCTATAAACAAAAGAGCTGCAATTGTAGCAACCCCCAATAAAATCAAGGAAGCAGTAAACTTCCCTGCCATGGTATAGGTTACAATTCCCTGAATGCAAAGCGGAATAACGGCATAAACCAATCCCTGCAAGAGGGCTAATAGATATATTTTATATAAAAACTTTTTTTCGTTTGATAACCACTTCAATAATAAACCAGGGGCTAAAGCATATTTTTTCATAAAGTAATGGTTTGCGAATCAACTATTTCAAAGTACATAAAATAAAACGATTTATATTCCATAAAAAAGAAAATCAGCATCTTTTTACGCAAATTAACAAAAAATAATATTAATAATAGTAATACTATTACAAATATTGATTTTAACATAAAAAACTTAGTAAAACTATAAATCAAAATATTTTACTACTTTTGAAAAA
Source organism: Bacteroidota bacterium (assembly GCA_947462515.1). GTDB lineage: Bacteria > Bacteroidota > Bacteroidia > JACCXN01 > JACCXN01 > CANHPJ01. The sequence continues at coordinate 14,413 of CANHPJ010000008.1, forward strand.
AGATATTTATGAATTTTGAGCTAAGTTTTAATGTAAACCAAAAATTATACTTAAGGAATCCTGAAAGTAGCGATTTGGGAAAACAAATTGTAAAAAAAGGCATAGACTTAATTTATGAACTGGGATTTGAAGACTTTACTTTCAAGAAACTTGCCATTGAGATAAAAAGCACAGAAGCAACAGTTTATAGGTATTTTGAAAACAAACACCGTTTGCTTCTATATATTTTAAATTGGTATTGGTACTATATGGAGTTTCTGGTATTATTCAATCTAAACAATTTAATAGATCCAGAAATTAAACTCAATACCATAATTAATTTACTGACCCATGATTTACCTGATAGTTCAGGAAAATTTGACTATAATAAAAAATATCTAAACCAAATTGTTATTAATGAGTCAAGTAAAACATATTTGGTAAAAGAAATTGAAGAAATAAACAAGGAAGAAGTTTTCAAACCTTATAAAGACCTTTGCTCAAAAATAGCAGAGATCATAAGTATCTATGATCCTGAATATAAGTTTCCAAGATCATTAAGCAGCACAATAATAGAAACTTCACATAATCAACAATATTTCAGCAGTTATTTACCTAAGCTAACCGATATTGAAACACGTAATAAGCAAGAATACACCTATAATTTTTTAATAGACCTAATCTTCAAAATCCTGAAAAAAAGAACTGATGTATTTACCAATATTTAATGGTTATATTCTAAGATAAAAGGAATCAAATTCTGATTTCATTCATTTGCAAACAACAAAAAAGGCTCAAATTAGAGCCTTTTTTGTTGTTTTATATTATTCAAATTATTGTTTTGGTTTTGGATTTGGTTTTGCAATACTTTCTCTCATTTCAGTATCCGCTTTCATATTTTCCATTTTATAATAATCCATAATACCTAAATTTCCGTTTCGAAATGCTTCTGCCATGGCTTTCGGTATTTCTGCTTCTGCTTCAATAACCTTTGCTCTTGCTTCCTGCGCTTTTGCTTTCATTTCCTGTTCTACAGCTACAGCCATTGCCCTTCTTTCCTCGGCTCTGGCTTGTGCAATATTTTTATCTGCATTGGCCTGATCCATTTGAAGTTCAGCACCTATATTTTTACCCACATCAATATCTGCAATATCAATAGAAAGAATTTCATAGGCAGTTCCCGAATCTAATCCTTTAGCTAATACAACTTTAGAGATAGAGTCTGGATTTTCCAAAACACTTTTATGGGATTCTGCAGAGCCGATGGATGAAACTATTCCTTCACCTACTCTGGCTAGTATGGTCTCTTCACCGGCACCACCCACAAGTTGTTTTATGTTAGCACGAAGCGTAACCCTTGCCTTGGCAATTAATTGTATTCCGTCTTTAGCCACAGCAGCAACGGGCGGTGTTGTAATAACTTTAGGATTTACAGACATTTGAACCGCTTCAAAAACATCTCTTCCAGCCAAATCAATTGCTGTGGCTGATTTAAAGTCAAGTAGAATATTAGCTTTATCGGCTGATATTATGGCATTAACAACAGCTTGCACTTTACCACCAGCTAGAAAATGAGCTTCCAATTCATCTGCATTTAACTGAATACCGGCTTTTTTTGAGTTAATCATTGCGTTTACGATAATTGAAGGGGGAACTTTTCTCCAACGCATAAATACAAGTTGCAAAAGAGAAATTCTAACATCAGACAATATAGCTTGAAACCATAATCCTACAGGTATAAAGTAGAATAAAACCCAAAGACCTATTAAAGAGGCAAAAACAATTATAATTAAACTAGACATAAGAAGATTTTTAAAAATTAAAAGTAAATATAAGGCTTTAATCCAAAATCACTCAGATAAATACCAGAAATGAAAATTAATATTAAAGACTATTCAATTGTTTAACAATGATTTTGTTTGAATCTATCTTTAAAACCCTAATAGGTGTGTTGACATCTATAAATCCTTGAGATGATTCAACTTCAAAAAATTTGTTGTTTATTTTAGCTTTACCAATATTAGCCAATCGCGAAACAGTTATCCCATCATCTCCAACCCTAATTTCATCTTCATTGAATTGAACTACTTTACTATCACTTGCAGCATTTAATTTTGCATTTTGCCATGTAGAAGACTTTAATGAGAAATAAATGGATAAAACACTCAAAATCACGGATAATAATAAGGTCACATTTCCAAAAACAAATGAATTCAAATAGGCTCCATAGATTGCAACAATAATAAATATAGCACCAAAAATTCCTACCACACCAACTCCTGGAATAACCAATATCTCAAGTATCAATAATATTAACCCTAAAATAATAAGCAGCACTATAATACTAACAGACATATCTAATTTAGTTGGATTTATAATACTTTAAAGCAACAGGCAAAAATGATTGAATATCTTTAATTCTTGTTTCATCACTTGGATGAGTGCTCAGGAGCTGAGGAGGTTTGTTTCCGGTACTTTGTTTAGCCATGCGTTGCCAAAAAGAAATGGCCTCTGCTGGATTATACCCTGCTATTGCCATAAATACCAGACCCAATTTATCTGCTTCACTTTCATGTGTTCTGGAATATTTTAAAATTCCCAAATTGGAACCTACTCCATAGGATGTTAAAAAAACATCCTGAGTTTCCTTGCTTTTTTGGGTTAAAGCAGCAGATAATGCCACTCCGCCGGCCTGCACAAGCAACTGTTGACTCATTCTTTCATTACCGTGACGGGCAATTGCATGTGCTATTTCATGCCCCATTACCACTGCAATACCCGTTTCATTTTGCGTAACAGGTAATATACCGGTATAGAAAACAACTTTTCCGCCAGGCATGCACCAGGCATTAACAGAATTATCATTTACTAGGTTAAATTCCCAACTATACCCATTTAAAAGTTTACTTTGATTTTTTTGCTGAAAGTATTGCTCAACTGCTTTAGAAATTTTATAACCTACATTTTTAACAAGCTGTGCATCACCTTGAGAAACAACCTGATGTTTGGAAATAAAATCTTTATAACTGCTAAAACTCATGCTCATCATTTCACTTTCAGGCAAAAGGTTAAACTGCTTCCGATTTGAAATAGGAACTTTATTGCAGGAAATAAAAGTCAGAAATAATCCCAATACAAAAATATTCTTTTTCATTTTATTCAATTTTAGCAGAAAGCCCCGAATTTAAAAGAGCCTCACAAATTGGCTTAAGTTCTTTTTTATTTCCTGATTTAACAGCACATTTACCAACATAATGAACCAAGAAGGTACATTGTTCTGCCTGTATTGGATCGTGCTTGCAAATTTCAATTAACATATCCGTTACAAAATCAAATGTATTTATGTCGTCATTAAATAAAATAACATTATGCATTGGAGATCCTACTACTTTATTCTTTTTCTGTTTTTTGGTTTCATCCTTCAAATCATTACAAATCATATTACTTTTCATATGAAACAATATAAAAAATTATCTTTTAATAGCCTCATTAATTGGTATTTGCTTATCATTTTCAAAAGCAATAATTATAACATCCTTTAATTTATACTGATTAATCAATTCATTTTTTTGCGTTTCCGCTTCCTTATATTCATCATAACTTCCCAAAGTATAAATTGTAAGACCTTTAGGATTTACAAAATGATTTATTCCCTTGTCTGCCAATTGTAAATATATGGTAGCTATATCATTTGGCACCTCTTCCTTGAACTCTCCAAGCTGTATTTTATACTCAAAAATAGTTTTTACAGAATCACTTTTCAAAACCTTCTGACTTTCATTGATTACTTGCTTTGGAGTATTTACCGGAGTTTTTGAATCCTGTTTAATTGGCTCTTGAGAATTTCCATTTAAAATATTTAATGATTCAATAAATGAAATAGGTTTTCCGTTATTGTATGCTTTAACAAATGCGTCTTTAAAACCATTTTTCTGTATGTTTTCCTTCTGAGTTAATGCTCCTTTAAAATCGCTGAAACTTCCAAGATAAAAAACATTAATTCCTTGTTCATTTTTAAATGATTTATAATTTCCTATTTTATCAAATTGTGGTTTAATGCC
>CANHPJ010000009.1 GCA_947462515.1 Bacteroidota bacterium
AAAATACAATATGGCAGCTGTTATCGCCGCCAAAATTGGAAAACCAATTCCGGGAGTTTGAAGTTCAAAATATATTCCTCCTATTATAATCATGATCAAAATTCCACTTACATAAGGGGAAATCAACCAACTAATTATTTTGTCCATAAATGAGATTTTCTGTTCAATGATTTGGTAATTGGTCAAACCATTGCGTTTTATAATGTCGTCGAGTGAATTTACCTGTGCCTCACAAAATTTATATTTAATGGCCTCGGAGGTAGTAAAAGTGATCACTTTTCCTGAGTCAATAATTCCTTCAATATAAATATCGGGGTCTACCATAGCCTCGGCAATATCAGGGTTACGTCCTTTTTGCTCCGCAGTGGCCCGCATTTTTTTGCGCATATAGGATTGGTATTTATCCGGTACCTGATTACCTTGCTGGTCTACCACGGTGGCAGCACCAATGGTAGATCCCGGTTGCATATATATGCTGTCGCAGGCAATTGATATCAAGGCTCCCGCCGAGGCGGCATTATTTTGAATTAATATCCAGGTAGGTATTTTGGATTTAAGTATTTTGGTTCTTATAGAGTCGGCTGCATCAACTGCTCCTCCATAGGTATTCATTTCAATGTATATGAAGTCCGCTTTAAGCATATGCGCCTCATCTATGGCTTTACTTACCATTCTGGCTATAGGGGGAGCAATTTCTTCCTTTATTGAAAATTTATAGATTGTTTTTTTTACTGATGTTTCATTTGTTTGCCCTTTTAAAGAAAACGAAATAAAAACAATCATCAAAAATACCAGCGAATTAAATTTTATATTATTGATTAACATTATGTTATTTTTTAAGTGATTGAAGAAATACTCGTTTTTAGATTTTGACGACTGATTTTAATCTGGCACAATTTTTTAAACATTTCAAACAATTGCTTTCATATTAGAGATAAAATGGCAATGACTCTTTGCAATTTCCTCCAGCGGAAAATTTTTAAATTTGTCAGCCAAAAAAACAGATCTGAGCTCATCTAGATTTCCTTTTCTAGATGATTCTTCTGAAATAGGAATATCCAATTCAAAATATATTTGTTTGTAGTCATAAATTCTGATTCTATTTTGGGGTTGAATGGAGTTGTCGATGCGTTTCCATTCTTTATCAGAAAATTTAAGAAAATTGTAAATATTGATTGACTTGTCGAAATGTGCAAAGTGATCAGACATATCAATGAAGTGAGACATTACACCATCATTTTTTTTCACCACCCGCTTGAAATCCTTCAAAATAGGTTTTAAAATTTCAGGGTATATGTGCTCAAATGTATTGTTTGAATTTATTAAATCAATTGAATTCTCGGGTAGAGAAAGATTTCTTGCATCTTCGATAAGGTAATTAAGGTTAAGCTTTTGAAGAACTTCATCGAAGGTCAATTTTTCGTATTCATCTAAAATGGAAATAATAGCATTAAACCTTTCTTTATTATAATCTATATAATTTTTAAGTTGCTCCTGATTATTACATTCAATAAATTTTTTCAAAGTCGTTTTCACCCTTTCTTTTGAAGTCAGAAAGGAAATGTCGACGGAATAAATCTTATCAGCACCCAGCAGAAATAAACTAACAGGCACGATGGGATACCATCCAGTTCCAATTTCTAAACAGGATATTGGGATTAATTTATTCGAATATCTCCTGTAACTATTAATATGGTCTCTGGCATGTCCAAGTCTATCATAGAAATACTCGTCAGAGAGATTAACACCTTTTGTTACATACTTTTGAAAAAAGAAGTTGATCATCTGACTCAAAGGCAAATAGGAGATTGTCTTTTGAATTATTGCTTTCTGTTTCCACTTCTTCATATCTGTTTATTTTTGCATGTGCATTAAAGTTTAATCTTTTCTTCTTTGCCCAAAAATTTAGGCATTTGATTTATAAAATAAACATCAATTATTGCCCTGGTTTTTGCTAGATATTCCCGAATAAAAGTAAAATAAGAATATGTTTCAGGAACATCCTGTGCACAGAAAGCAATGGCATCCTGTTTATGAAAAAGTCCAATAAATACAGCTCTTTCACAATGAAATTTTTGAGAAATGATAGTTATTTTCTTTTGCCCAAACACTTTTTTACTTCTTACTACCGAGTCGAGAGTCCTGAAACCTGCGTAGTCGAGTGTTATGCATGAGTCCGGGATACCTGCTTTAACAAGAGCTCTTCTCATTTCGCGAGGTTCATTATACTCAATAAGCCTGTTGTCACCACTAACGATGATATGTTTTATTTTACCTGAGAAAAAAAGCTTAACAGTAGCTTCGATGCGGTATTTAAAAAACAAGTTTATATTTCCTTTGGTGGTTCTTTTGCTAGTTCCCAATAATAAGCCTACATCGTTATAGGGTATTTTGTCAAGTTCTGAATATAATTTGTCGGAAGTGTTGTCAATAATCCATTTATTCGAAAAAAATATAAATCCGCAGGCAGCAATAACAAGAATCAGGATCCATGTTAAAAATTTACTTTCTAATATTTTGTTCCAGATAATATTCAATTATTGTTTTTTTAATTTAGAAACTAAAAATTAAATCCAGAATAACAAAACCGGCAAACGCAACACTCGCAATCCCGTTGGTAGTAAAAAATGCAAGGTTAATTCTTGATAAATCATTTGGTTTGATGATAATGTGCTGATAAAATAGTAAACAGCTAAAAATTGCAGCACCAATCCAATACCAAATTTTAAAATTGCCATAAAATCCTGCTAAGAAGATTAAAATAAAAGTAATAAGGTGAAAAACTGATGAGAGTAGGAGGGAATTTTTAGTTCCAAGTATAACGGGTATTGAATTTAGTTTGTTTTGTTTATCAAAATCCTGATCCTGTAAGGCATAAATTACATCAAAACCGCTTACCCAAAATAATACTGCTAAGGAAAATAGCAAGGGCAGCCAATCAAATTCACCGGTTACGGCAAGGTATGCACCTATTGGAGCCAGCGATAAACCAAGACCAAGAACCAAATGACACAAGAATGTAAATCTTTTCGTTAGGCTATAACCCAGAATTATTATCAAGGCAATTGGTGAAAGAAAAAAGCAGAGCTTGTTTATAAAGAATGCGGTGCAGATGAATAAAACACTGTTTAATATCACGAACAATAAAGCTGATTTTTCGTTTATTATGCCTGCAGGAATTTCTCTTATTGCGGTGCGAGGATTTAATTTGTCGAAATCTCTATCAACATATCTATTAAAGGCCATTGCTGAATTTCTTGCAAAAATCATACAGAAGATTACCAGAACAAGTAATAACCAGTTTAGGTTTTCTGATTTTAATGCCAAGGCCAGGGAGAAACCAATAAGTGCGAAAGGCATTGCAAAAATAGTATGACTGAATTTTACTAGAGAAAGGTAGTTTTTCATGTAATTTATTTTATCAATCCTAATTTGAAATTAAATAGTTAATAAATTCAAAATTATTTCAGTCAAAAAATTAAAATTAGTTAAAACAGTTTTGGTTCAACTAAAAATTAAATTTGCTGAATCCAATTTACAAATGCAAATTCTGCGTTAAACATTAATATTTCCATTACAAATATAGGAGTTTCATACCCAAATCTTTTTCTGGGTATGTTATTTATTTTCACTTTAAATCTCTTTTATTTGCTGAAATGTTTAGTACTTAAATTCACTTTTCTTTGGTGTTTATTGCCATACTAATCTATTTAAAGTTTATTGGAAAGATGTTTCCAAGGACTATAGGGATTTGTAAAAAAGAAATAAATCGCATTTTTTTTTACGCAATGTGTTTATTTTCTGTGTGTTGATTTATGTTTTTCCCCCTTGTTGATTTTAAATAGGGATTAATTTTCTCCAACATTTCAACTAATTTATCTAATACAAATTCAGCATCTTACGGCTCTGTTTTTCTCATCCACAATATTTCGCTGGTTCTTTCGTGAATATAATTATTGCTCTTTTATGGTATTTTTCAATAATAGTATCAACTTTAAAATTACCAAATAATTTTCTTGTTTCTGCTTGCTTAGGTCGTTTTGCTATACCAATCCTTTCTGTAATTTTAACCCTTGAGTCCCTGCTGGAACGCTGTTTCCTAAAAGTCCTTCTTTTCCTTCGGAGATGCTTAAATAAGTTCCTGTTTTCCCTCTTATTTCTCCAAATCAATATATAGATGGTCTAGTGAGAAAAGGTTTTCAGATAATTCTTTTTCACAAAACTACTTACTTGTTCAGGACTATAATCTTGCTCAATAAATGAGAATATTTGATTTTTAATTTCAATGTTTGTCTTAATTCTTTTCGGTTTTGAATACAGTGACTCTTCATATTTTAATTGAACAAGTTTTGACTTGTAAACTCCGCTTCGATCTTCATAATTAATTTTTAATTCATTGTAAACTAGTAATTTATCTATTTTAAGCTGTTTTGTTATTTCAGTTTTGAGTTATCTGACTTCGAGAATACTTCTATTGTATATCTTTTTTCATAAGAGGATGTGCCATTATAACTTTCTTTTTGGCGATTTAACCGAGTAAAATAACACTAAACATAGAAACTGAAAGGTAAATTTTCGAATTTCTCTTCTATTTTGAAATTTATTACCCTATTAGACCTAAAAGTTGCATTTGTAAGTTGAACTTTACTTACAAAAAAAACATCTTTTGTAAATTTTCAATCCTGGCAAGATACTTGAATAGGTTATCCTAACTTAATAATTATTTAGTCTTGAATAAACATTTATTGGAGGGTCGAAAAATAGCTATTTTAATTTCAGATGGCTTTGAAGAAAAAGAAATGATTGAACCGCAAAGATTTTTTCAAGAAAATGGAGCCAGTACCTATATCGTTTCTTTTAAAAGTGATTGTGTAATGGCAATGGATCATAATAAATGGACAAATAGATATAAAATCGATTATTATATTGAAAATGTGGATTATAAATTGTTTGATGTATTGTTCATACCAGGGGGAATATTAAGTGTTGATAAATTAAGAAGGGACAAAAGGGTTATTGATTTTATAAAGTTTTTTTTTGAAGAGGAAAAAATTATTGCCGCTATTTGTCATTCTCCTTCCTTGTTTATAGAAACCAGTATGATTAAGGGGAGAAATTTAACATCCTTCATTTCAATAAAAACAGATTTAATAAATGCAGGAGCAACCTGGAAAGATCAAATGGTGGTGGTGGATAGGAATTTGATAACCGCTCAGGGAATAAAGTATTTATTTGAATTTTCTACAACGGTGATTAAAGAAACATACAACAAATTTAAAACAGGTAAACACTTTATTTCCAAAACCTATATAAGTTAAAAGTCCTGTTTTTTTAATGAATAAATTAAAAATATCATATTAAACTAAATAAAACATCATTAATGAAAGAGATAATAGCCGAAATCCAGGTAATTGCATCAGAGAAAATTAAAGGAGAGAGAAGATCATACATAAATAGGATATTTCCCACTATAAATGTGGGTAATTTTAATCCTTTTCTTTCAATAGAAGAATATTTTATTGAACCTCCAATGGAATTTGTCAGCAAAGAAAATAAGCACGTTGAAGTAATCAATTATTTATTTGATGGAGGAATAGATCATAAAAATCAAATAGAAAATAAGTATACAACTATTTTAGAAGGTGAGTTACTGAGATTAACTACCGGAAAAGGATTTATTCACGCAGAAAGACCAGTTAACAGAGGATCAAACCATGGTATAAAGATCGAGTTTAGTTTGCCTTCAGAACTTTATGAAACAGAACCCAGTTTCCAGATTTGTCACGAAAAGGATTTCCATAGAGAGGAAAACAAATCTAGGTTTATAAGAACTTTGGCTGGAAAAAAATCTCCTCTAAAGCTGAATGTAAATGCACAAATTCAGGATGTTTTATTATACGGAAATTCAGAAATGGAATTTGAAATCCCTGAGGCTTATAATGGATTAATTTATGTTATCTCAGGCTTGAATGGAGATTTATTTACCGCAAACTCTAAGATTAGACCTTCACAAAGCCTGTTTTTTAAAAATTTAGACAAAATAAAAGTCGAAAGTAGGGGCATAGCAACAAGATTCCTTTTTATATGTGCAAAGCCACAAATAGGATATCCTCACGAGTCTTTTTAAATTCGCATAATCAAAATAATGAATACTGTATTTTATAAGCTTATTTTTATATCCGGAGTAAAATGAATAAAAGTTTCGATTAGGTTTATGTAGGATGAATTTTGTAATTAATTTTAACTTTATTTTTAGTTAATTCAAATAAAAACCCTCGTTTCTATTTATTGGGGATAATGATTTATGAAGTTTAATTGGTTATTCTTTTTTGTATTACTTGTAGGTAATTCTTTTGCTCAAAAGGAATTTGATAAAGATTCTATTTGGGAAAAAGGAGGCATGATTACAATTAATTTTTCTCAGTCAGCTTTAAGTAATTGGTCTTCTGGTGGACAGAGTTCATTATCTGAACTAAACCAAGTAAATTTATATTTCAATTACTCAAAAGGAGATAAAAGTTGGGAAAACACACTCGACATGGCCTACGGAATTCAGCGAAAATCATTAGATAAAGCATTTAAAACAGACGATAAAATTGATTTCGCCTCAAAATATGGATACCATGCATTTGATCACATAGATTACACAGGTTTATTTTCATTTAAAACTCAGTTTGCTTCTGGTTATAATCAGTCTACCTCTAATAAAATATCTGACTTTTTTGCTCCGGCATATTTGGGAACATCAGTAGGATTAGATTATAAGCCATCGGATGATTTCACCTTTTTATTGGCTCCATTTTCAAATAAAACTACAATTGTAACAATTCAGTCCCTTGCGGACCAGGGAGCATTTGGGGTAAAAAAAGCAGAAATCAATAACGAGGGAAAAATTATATCACCAGGACAAAAAATTAGATCGCAGTTTGGTGGATACATAAAAATATTGTACAAAAAAGATATAATGGAAAATGTCTCTGTTCAAACCAAACTAGATTTATTTTCAGATTATCTTAAAAATCCTCAAAATATTGATGTTTACTGGGACGTGTTATTAAATTTTAAAATAAATAAATTTCTTTCTGCAAATCTCACTTCTACGCTAATATATGATGATGACGTTAAAATTATTTCAATTGACAAACAAGGAGATAAGAAATTAGTTGGACCAAGAATTCAATTTAAGGAAGTTTTGGCTATTGGTGTTTCGTATAAACTATAATCAAAAAAAATGACCAATCATATGATTGGTCATTTTTGAATATGGAATAAAAAAAATTAATTATAGACAGGCAGAAAAGAGTGGTTTTTCCCTAAATACAGCATGTGTTCTCTAAAATCGGTTGGGATTTCTAGTTTCACATCTATAATTTTGTCTCCTTGCATAACAGGAACTAGCTTTGGATTTATAAATCCAGAATATGGAGCCAGTCCAAGTGACTCGAATCTTTTTAAAACTTCAGCATGCAATTTTTGATCTACCTTAACTCCATAAGTCTCAACTAATGCTTTAGCGGATTTATAGTCTCCTTCAGATTTAATTCTTTGAATCTCTCTCAACAACTGTCCGAATAAATCTTTAAGTTTTAGATAGTCATTTATTACAAAAAATGTTTTTCCATCTTTATCTTTTCTTTCAATTACATTTTCTGCCTTTCCTTTTTCATAGACCCATGCTGCCACTAATTGTCTGTTTCTCATGTGATCCTCTTCGATATCATCACCTAATTTCAGACGTGTTAACTGTGTCATTAAGCCGTTCATAATATAATCATCATAACCGGCTTTCCCCACCTCGAGCGATTCCATAACACCTATATCAATTAATTTTTTATCCATTAAATAATACAAGGCAACTAAGTCAGCTCTTGCTTCTTCCAGTGTTGATGCATAATTTTTCAGTGTTTCATGTGGTTGTCCAATACCAGGATTTAATTGTCCAGATGCATGACCTATCACTTCATGCATGTCTGTATGCAACAAATCAGCATATGCTCCATATTGTTTTTGATTTTTGATTAAATCTTCCGAATAACCAAATTCGGTTAATAAACTTTTTCCAACTTTGGAGGCCTCTTCAGCAGCAGTAACAATATTACCTAAGTTTACCGATTTGGATCCGTGTACTTTCCTAATCCAATCTGCATTGGGTAGATTTATCCCAATTGGGGTAGCAGGAGCAGCATCACCAGATTCAACTACTGCTGTAATTACTTTTGCAGAAATACCCTGAACGCTTTTCTTTTTATGTTCAGGAATCAAAGATGAATTATCCTCAAACCACTGCGCTTCCTTACTAATTGCCTGAATGCGTTTGGAAGCTTCCATGTCTCTTATTGAAACTACTGATTCAAAAGAACCTTTAAAACCCATTGGGTCGCCATAAACTTCTATAAAACCATTCACAACGTCAATTCTAGAATCTGTATCCTTCACCCAGGCAATGTTGTATTCATCAAAATCTTTCAATTCACCTGATTTATAAAATTTCACTAGTTTAGAAAGTGCATCTTTTTGTAATTCATTTTCAGCTACACTAACAGCCTTCTCCAACCAAAAAACTATTTTTTCGATTGCTTTTGAATACATACCGCCTACTTTCCATACCTTCTCAACTATTTTGCCGTTTTCTTTAATGAGTTTACTGTTTAAGCCATAAGAAATTGGATTATCCGATTTTTTTGAAGATAAATTATGATAATAAGTTTCAACTTCTTTTTGAGTTAGTCCTTCATAAAAATTCGTTGCCGATGACTTTACCATATCTTTGGAAGGATCCTTATCAACACGTTTTGAATACAAGGCAGGATCGAAAATAATAGGAGTTAATTTCGAAATGAATGCATCTAAATTTTCTCCTTCAGAAAGAGGAAGTAATTTTTGATCAGAGTTCTTTATCAGTTCAGCGAAATATTCTTTTGAAAAGTCTGGGATGAATTTTGAATTTGAATAATGATGATGTATACCATTTGAAAACCAAACTCTTTTAGTATATACTAAAAATTTTGAAAATTCTGCCGAAGCAGTATCTCCATTATAGGAATTTAAAATACCTTCTAATGTTTTTCTAATACAAAGATTATGCTTGAAATGTTGATCCCAAGTAATGTCTCTTCCGGCATTAGCGGCCTCATATAAATAATAGAGCAATTCTTTCTGCTTTAACGATAATTCGTCAAAACCCGGAACCTGATATCTCAATATTTTAATATCCGCGAATTGTTCGGTTTTGAATAAAAAATCTTCTGTTTTTTTTATTTCGGTGTTAGCAGATGTTTTTTCTTCCTTATGCTCAACGCATGAAAAGGCAACTGAGGATGAAAAAAGAATAGCAAAAAAATGGTTTTTTTTCATGAATCTTTTTGAATTTAAAAATTATTCTAAACGTAAAAATATGGTTTTATTTAAACTACGTACAATTATTTTTATACTTTGACCGAGTATCAGGGCAATATTCAAAATAGCCACCCATTTATCTTTTTGAATTATTTACCTACTTTTGTCGAAAAAATTATCAACGGATAATGGAAAAAGACTGGGTTAAAATTTTAAGTTCTGACAAAGTTTACCAAATTCAAATTACTGAATTAATATTGAAAGAAAATGAAATCGAAACAATTCTAATCAATAAAATAGATTCTTCTTACCCTGCTTTTGGAAATGTTGAATTGTATGTCAGCAAGGAGAATGTTTTCAAAGCAGTACAAATAATTAATAAAATAAGTTATGAGTAATCTTTTAAAAAGAAGTATAACAGGATCAATATTTGTTGTGGTTTTGATAAGTGCAATATACTTAAATCAAATGAGTTGTTTGATCTTATTCGGTATCTTAACCACTTTGGGTCTATGGGAATTCTATAGGCTATCGCTAAAGACAGGTGCTTTTCCACAAAGGGTTTTAGGCACCTTTTCCGGAACATGTTTGTTTTTGTTGTTAGGATCTATACACTACAGTTTTCTTGATAAAAAATACTTGTTTATAATCTTGCCATTGATTTTTCTAGTTTTTTGTCTGGAGTTATACAGGAAAAAAGAAAATCCGTTTACAAATATCGCTTTTACACTAATGGGGATAATCTACATAGCATTTCCATTTTCATGTTTAATCTTTTTTTCCTCGTTTGATAGTGCAGAATGGTTGAATAAATATAATCCATCTGTTTTGATGGGCTATTTTTTCTTGTTATGGGCAAACGATACAGGTGCGTATTTATTTGGAAGGCAATTTGGCAAAACAAAATTGTTTGAAAGAGTTTCACCCAACAAAACTTGGGAAGGTGCAATAGGTGGGGGGGTATTTAGTTTAACTATTGCCTGGGTAATTTCCAATTATTTCCAATTACTTACTTTTCAACAATGGATAGGGGTATCTATAATAGTAGTAGTTTTCGGAAACCTCGGTGATTTAACTGAATCGCTTTTTAAAAGAAGCATAAATGTAAAAGATTCGGGCAATATACTGCCTGGTCATGGAGGAATTCTTGATCGATTTGACGGAGTTTTTATCTCTGCGCCTCTGGTTTATGTATTCTTAAATATCATTAAATTAATATAATACGCCATTTTTAGAAAAATAAAAGCAATAATTAACAATAATTTATTTTAAGGCTAATAATAATTTAATAACTTTGCACCTCAAATTTATTTCATTTTTTTTTCATAAACAGTAATTAAAAAAATGGCTACACAAACAAAATCGTCTCCAAAAAACACCAAAAAAACTGGTGATTCTGCTTCACAAGAAAATAACAACGGTCATCAAAAAATGTTTGATGCTGTTTTATCAAGATTAGATACTGCTGCTAAAAAAATTAATCTTTCAGATGATATTTCTGCAATTTTAAGAACAGCTCAAAAACAAGTTCTGGTTAGTATCCCTGTAACAATGGATAATGGAAAAGTAGAGGTTTTTGAAGGATACAGGGTAGTGCATTCAACTTGCCTTGGACCCTCTAAAGGAGGTATCCGTTATGCAATGGATGTCGATTTAGATGAAGTAAATGCTTTAGCCGCTTGGATGAGTTTTAAATGTGCTGTTGCAAACCTTCCTTATGGCGGTGCAAAAGGTGGAATAAAATGTGATCCTAGAAAATTATCTTCTGGTGAACTAGAAAGAATGACAAGAGCATATACAAGAGCTATGGCCGATGTATTTGGTGTTGATAAAGATATACCTGCTCCAGATATGGGTACAGGTAAAAAAGAAATGGCTTGGATTGTGAATGAATATGCCAACATAAAAAGATTCACAGAGCCGGGTGTTGTTACAGGGAAACCACTTACTATTGGTGGTTCTCAAGGTAGAGAAGCTGCTACAGGTAGAGGTGTTATGATTACTACACTTGAAGCCATGAAGGTGCTTGGATTAAACAAGAAAAGTGCTACTGCAGCTGTTCAAGGTTTTGGAAATGTAGGTTCACATGCAGCTCGTTTATTACACGAACAAAAAATTAAAATTGTTGCTATTTCTGATCATACTACTGCCATTTATAATGAAAAAGGAATTGATGTAGCTAAAGCTATCCAATACGTTCAAAATAATGGGAATACCTTAAAAGGATTTAATGGTGGTACTGAAATATCAAATGCTGAACTATTAACCTGCGATGTTGATGTATTGGTTCCGGCAGCTATTCAAAATCAAATTACAGAACAAAACGCTCATGATATAAAAGCTAAATTAATAGTTGAAGGTGCTAATGGCCCTACTACTGCTGAAGCGGATGAAATACTAAGCGAAAAAGGTATACATGTTGTTCCGGATATATTAGCTAACGCCGGTGGTGTAACGGTTTCTTACTTCGAGTGGGTTCAAAACAGAACAGGTCATTATTGGTCTGAAGAAGAAGTTAATGCCAAGCATGACAAAAATATGATATTGGCCTTCGAAAATGTATGGTTCAACTCCAAACAGTTCAAAACAACCATGAGAACTGCTGCCTACATTACAGCTCTTAAAAGAATTGGTAAGGCTATTGAATACCGTGGCAAATATTAATTCAATGTTTTCATTTATATTTTATTTTTAACATCAACCTACCAGTTAACTAAATTGGTAGGTTGATTTTTTTTACTTCAGATGACAATACATAAAGAAGGATACCCAAGTATAATTATTACTTTAATAGTAGTAGCCATTATAAATTTGATTACGTTTTATTTTGCCGGAAACATCGCCTTAGTTAAAATAATAGGCTACGTAATTTCTGCCTTTTTATTGATTACCATACTTCAGTTTTTTAGAAGTCCAAAGCGAAATACAATTTTTAATGATAATTATATCTTATCTCCAGCTGATGGCAAAGTGGTAGTGATCGAAGAAACAGAAGAACCTGAATATTTCAAAGGAAAAAGATTACAGGTTTCTGTTTTTATGTCTCCCATAAATGTACACATCAATCATTACCCATTTAGTGGAGTTGTTAAATATGCTAAATACCACCCCGGATTATTTCTGGTTGCCTGGCATCCCAAATCATCAACAGAGAATGAAAGAACTTCTATTGTAATTCAACATGATAAAACAAATGAGGAGGTTTTAGTTAGACAGGTTGCGGGCGCTTTAGCCAGAAGAATTGTATATTACAGTAAGCAGAATGAATCGGTTAAACAAGGATCGGAACTTGGATTTATAAAATTTGGTTCCAGAGTTGATTTATATTTGCCTCTCAATACAAAAATAAAAGTAAAATTAAATGAAAAAGTAACAGGTGCAGAAACTGTTATTGGAGAATTTGCATAAAGAATTTTAACTTCTATTGGTTTTAAATTTATCAAAATTTAGCTCTAAACATACATATTAAAGAACCGACCGTCCTTGCGACGGTCTTTCTTTTTATAATAGCCCTTAGTCACTTCCTGATTATTTTCCAGATGTTGTTTTTAATCCTTAAGGTTAAACAATAAATCCAACTTTTAAATTTAAAAGTCAACCACATAAGAAAATAAGATCCTTTCATTATATATTTTTTCAAGGCATAATTTCAGAATTATTTTGGTAAAATAGTTTGGCAAGGAATTTTTACTGTTTTTCAAAATTATCCTTGATATGAAAAATAGATTGACTTGCATTATTCCATTTTATAATGAAGGTGTCAGATTACTAGATTTGCTCCACCTGATCACGAAAATTAATTTAATAGATCAGCTAATTTGCATTGATGATGGATCAGATAGCGGTATGTTGGCTGAAGAAATACAAAAAAAGTTTCCTAAAGTTAAATTATATATTTTAGATAATAATTCTGGAAAATCAGCAGCTGTTAAGTATGGTTTGTCAATCTCTACTGGTGAATTTATTCTATTACTTGATGCAGATATTACCGGGATAAAAGAAATGGAATTGGTAAATGCAATAGAAGTATTTAAAAAAAAATCGCTTGATATGATTATTTTGAAAAGATTGAATGCGTCTTTTTTAGTCAGATTTATTAGAGCTGATGTGCTTTTATCAGGAGAAAGGTTAGTAAAAAAATCTGATTTGGAATTGGTTTTCGAAGAAAATGTTATTGGTTATCAGCTTGAGATGGCTATAAATAAGCACATGAAAATGAATAATAAAAAAGTTATATGGATGTCAAATACTGCTAAAAATCATTATAAGTATTTAAAAAATAGTTTTTTTAAAGGCTTGTGGAAGGATATAAAAATGTATTTAAATATCCTTTCTTATATAGGTTTAAATAACTTTTTAAATCATGTTTTCACTTTTTGTAAATCAAATGAGAAAAATTATTTTTCTAAATAAACACTCATTTATTATATACTCTCTTAGCATTTATTACTCCTTATTAAATAGTAAATAAATTTAGAATTTAAAAGAGAACTTGCATTTGATGGTTGAATTTAGCAATCAATTTCTCAATACATAGTTTTCTTTTCAAAATGGTGTGTTTATCATGTAAAAGAATTATACATGATAAGCTTTTCATGTATAATTTATTTAATTATATTTACTTGATGTTTCTATCAGGTAAAAACACTTAATATGACAGATAGTAAAAATAATAAAGCTTCCGAAAGCGAAAAGGCATTCAATAATTTGCCTTTTTTACCTCCTGCTATAGAAAAAGTAGAAACGGTTAAAGTTTTAAAGCAATTGGTGAAATCTTCGGTGTCCTTAGCAGAACTAAAAGGAATGGTTCAAATTCTACCAAATCCAGATATTTTGCTCAATGCAGTTGTTTTGAAAGAAGCCAGAGCTAGTTCGGAAATAGAAAATATAATTACAACACAAGATAAATTATACCAGGCTCTTTCAGCAAAAGGGATTCAAACGGATACAGCCACTAAAGAAGTCTTGCGGTATAGAGAAGCAATGCTTTACGGATTCAATTTTATTAAAAATAAATCATTTTTAACAACTAATACCATTATTGAAATTCAAAAAATACTTGAAGAAAATAATGCAGGAATTAGAAAATTACCTGGTACTGCTCTCCGAAATGCTTCAACAGGAAAAGTGATTTATACGCCACCAGATAATTTGGATGCTATCAATAGATTATTGAGAAATTATGAAAAATACCTTAATGAAGAAGATGATATTCCCCACTTAATAAAAATGGCTATCCAACATTATCAATTTGAAAGTATTCACCCTTTTTATGATGGAAATGGACGTACAGGTAGGATAATAAATATTTTGTATTTAATAATTTGGGGATTATTACAAAATCCTGTCCTGTTTTTAAGCGGCTATATTACCGATAACAAATCAGATTATTATAGGTTGCTTCAGGAAGTTCGGACAAAACAAAATTGGGAGGCTTGGATTTTATTTATTTTGAAAGGGATAGAATCAACAGCAAATGAAACAATCACTCAAGTCATCCAAATCAATAAATTATTTAATCAAATTAAAGGAGAAGTGCAGCAGAAGGTTCCAAAAATTTACAGCAAAGAATTAATTGAAATTTTATTTGAACAGCCTTATTCCAAAAGTGAATATTTGGAAAAAAGATTAAATATTTCGAGGATAACTGCTGCTAAATACCTAAAAGAGCTTGAAAAAATCAATATTTTAAAATCCAAAAAAGTTTGGAAAGAAATACTGTATATTAATACGCAACTAGTTGATGTTTTGAAGAAATAATCAAAAAACTTCGAATTCCTGTTGGTGTAAATTAAAAAAGCCCTTGATTATCAAGGGCTTTAAGGTGAATGGAGTCGGGTGATGAATTCTCGAACCTGTTGGAGGAAGATTTGGAGAGGTTTGTTGCTTTGAAAAGATCGTTAGACTCTTGAATAAATTCTATAGAGTCAGTTTTATTAGTTTCTCTGTAAAATGTATATTAAAACAATAGGGTACTAAACGTTTTATTAAAAAGTAAAAATAAGAGAGAGAAATCCTTATCTCAAATTAACTCTGAGTAGCACAACAAAATAACTCTCTCTTAGGGCAAATACAACTTTGTTTTTTCAGATTATTTCAAAATTAGACCGTTCAAAATTCAATTAAATTGTCAAAGAAAAGGAAACCGATAAACATTGCAAAGGATACAATAGTTTGACAAATTTGGTTTCTATGCTTTTTGTCAATTTGCCAAAAGTCAATGTGTTCGTGATATTAGAAATTGTCTTCGATCAGCAACTGGAAATCTGAATCATCTTGGGATTGGATATATATAAACCATTACAAATAGGTGCTATTGACTTTTAAGAGAAATACTTTAAAAATTACATCTGTTTCTTGAACTTAAGTTTGTTATATCATATGCTTTTTTTATTTCTTTTGTTACAAAAAGTTACTTATATTAGTATCATAAAGTAACAAAACATAATTATTTTTTAAAAAAAAATAGTGGCTACAATCGATAAACCAATTATAAAAAGAATAAAAAAAGTGAATTTTAATTGTCCTTTGAGTATGTCTCTTGAAGTAATTGGAGGAAAATGGAAACCTCTAATTATTTATTATTTAGACAAGTCACCAAAGAGATTTGGACAATTGGATATTTTAATCGAAGGCATATCCAGAAAGGTCTTGACAACGCAACTGACGGAATTAGTTGAAGATGTATTGGTTGTTCGCACATCCTATCCAGAAACCCCTCCAAGAGTAGAATACAGTTTAACCGAAAAAGGGGAGGAGTTAATTCCTATTCTTGGTCAAATTGCATCTTGGGGAAGTTATTTAGTTGATAAAAAAAGGGGTACACAATCATTATAAAAAAGAATGGTATGAAAGGAATTCAATTTGATTTAGGGAAAGGATTTATTTTCAGTAAACACGTTCCAAAAGAAATCACTCATTTTGATAGAGTATTTGATGTCTTTAAAGAATTGCTAACACACACTTCCGGAAATGTCGAAGAAGCCTTTGAATGGTTGGACTTACTGGACAAAGAATATTCTATTTTCACCGATGATTACACGTTAGCTGATTTTGAAGAAGATCTTAAGAAACGAGGCTATATCAAAGAAGAAATCGATCCTGAAGATGGTAATGCAGGCAAAGGAAAAAGTAAAAACTTGCTCACAGCAAAAATGGAATCTGCACTTCGTGAATTTGCATTGGACCAAATTTTCGGTAAACTGAAAAAAAGC
>CANHPJ010000010.1 GCA_947462515.1 Bacteroidota bacterium
GATGAAGTTTTCGGAATCGGGCATCATTAATGGTCCTCCACAGCTTAGAGAGTATGCCGTAGATCCCGTTGGCGTTGAAATTATCAATCCATCGGCCCAATAAGAATTCAAGTACTCGCCATCTATATAGGCATGAATGGTCATCATTGTAGCAGATTCTTTTTTGTGAATCGTCAGCTCATTTAAAGCATAATTTACCTCGCCAAATAAATTGTTATCAGTTTCCAAGCGAAGTAAGGAACGCTCATCAATGGTGAAATTTTTGTTTATAAGATCATTAAAAACCTGATTCAAATCATTTTTGGATGCACTCGATAAAAAACCCAATCTACCCGTGTTAATTCCCAATATGGGTATTCCGGAATTTCTGACAAAAGTAACGGCATTCAACATCGTTCCATCTCCACCAATGCTAATCATATAATTCACGCCCAAAGGCATAAGTTCTTCATAGCTGCTATAGGTTGCCATATCGGACTTAAAGCTTATAGACTCTTGCATAAACTCTTTAAATGGCTCATATACAAATGCCTGAACACCCAAGGTTTCAATCAAATTAAACATTTGTTGTATTTCTGGCTGGTGAGCCGCGGAAAAATTGCGACCGTATATTGCTATTTTCATTTTTTATCTTTTAATATTTTGACTTTAAAAGCAATGCAATTTTACAAAAAAAGTTTGTTCAAGAAATCTTGACAGCCAAAAAACCCGGCAGAATTTAATACTATACTAAACAAAAGCTTGCAAATCGCATAGCCTTTTATAAGAGCCATTAGTGTTTATTAATTCCTGATGATTTCCTCTCTCAATAATCTGACCCTTTTGCATCACAATAATTTCATCAGCATGTTGTATGGTTGACAAGCGATGAGCTATGACAAGCGAGGTTCGGTTTTTCATGAGGTTTATCAACGCTTCCTGAACCAAACGTTCAGATTCAGTGTCCAAGGCAGAAGTAGCTTCGTCCAAAATGAGTATTGGGGGATTTTTAAACACTGCCCTGGCTATGCTTATTCTTTGCCTTTGACCACCGGATAGTTTGGATCCTCTGTCTCCTACGTTGCTTTGATAGCCATTTTCCATCTGAGATATAAACTCATGTGCATTGGCAATTTTAGCTGCCGCAATTACATCTTCTTCAGTAGCATTAGGCATTCCAAAAGCTATATTATTAAAAATCGTATCATTGAATAAAATCGACTCCTGAGTAACAATACCCATTAGTCCTCGCAAATCGGCCAGCTTTATGTTTTTTATGTCAACACCATCAATAAAAATGCTTCCTGATGTACAGTCATAAAAACGAGGCAATAGATCTGCTAAAGTTGTTTTACCGGAACCCGACTGACCAACAAGAGCAATGGTTTTTCCTTTATGAATTTCGAAATTGACTTTTTTCAGCACCTCATCTTTATCATAAGCAAAAGTCACATCGTTATATTTAACGGAAGTCGCAAAAGTGCTTTTTGAAATAGAGATACGTGTATCATCCACCTCAACCGGCGTATCCAAAATTGCCAATATTCGCTCACCGGAGGCTAGTCCGCGCTGAATGCTTGTTACTGCATTGGAAATGTTTTTAGCAGGAACTAATATTTGCGAATACAGGATAATATAAACCAAAAATCCACTGGCACTCAATTCCGAATTATTTTCCAGCACCAAGCTTCCTCCATAAAGCAAAACTCCTGCCACTACCGTTACCCCTAAAAACTCAGATAATGGTGAGGCTAATTCTTTCTGATTCCATATTGACTTTAGCAAATCTTTATACCTGGTATTCTGAACCTGAAACTTCTGAATAATATATCGTTGCGCATTGAATGCCTTTATTATTCTTACGCCTGAAATCGTTTCCTCTATTATGCTCAGTATATTACCCAATACATCCTGTACTATTTTTGCATCTTTCCTCAACTTTTTAGATACAAAGGCAATTATCAAGCCTGATGCAGGCAGAACAATTAAAGTAAATAAAGTCAGCTTGGCTGACATAATAAACAACATCACCAGATAACCTATAAGCATGATAGGCTCCCTCAAAATGACCTGGACAGAACTGATTATTGAATTCTCTATTTCGCTCACGTCATTTGTCAAATTAGAGATAACATCTCCCTTTTTTCTATTACGGAAATAGCCTATGTGAAAAGCAGTTATTTTTTCAAATAAAGCATTTCTGATATTTGCAACGATATAAGTACGCATCGAAGAAAGAACACGTTGAGAGAAATACTTGAATACATTGGCAAAAAAAACAGAAACCATAATTACAACACACACAAATTTCAATGCTCCAATTTTTCCATGTTCCGCAAGCATATTAGAAAAAAAGTAATTGAAATAATTCTTGGCATATTCAACCGAAAAAGAAAACTCGGGTCTTATATGCACCTCCTCAGTTTTAATAACTCCAAACAAGACATTCAAAAGTGGTATTAACAGCGAAAAATTTATCAACCCGAATAAAACCCCAAAAATTGCCAATATGGCATAACGAGGAAGAAACCTCGACAAAGGACTGGCAAAAGAAAGTATTCGAAAGTATGTTTTAAAATCGGAATTCATCAATTAATATGTTTTGCTTTTTGATTGTGTATTTTTAAAACAAAAGGCTGGATTTAGATTTGTTAAAAAGTTTAATCAGGAATATTTAGCCAGATAATCACTTTTTTATTAGATAACATATCCCAGTCAAAACAAATGTAAACATTTATTACAAATCACTATTTAGAAGTAGCGACCAGCTGATTTGAAATTAGATTTAAACACCTTTAAAGTGCTATTTTTTAATAACATACAAATGTTTTAAAAAACTATAAATTATAAAAAATGGGATATCTTACACATAAAAAAATCATTTATTGACCTGTTTTAACTAAATTTGAACATTATTTCAATAAGTCCATTAAATGATTAGTATAATAGCCGCTGTTCATAATCAATTACCGATTAACAAATTGTTTTACGATAGTTTAGTAAAATATACTTATCATCCTTTTGAACTAATAATTATTGATAATAATTCTAGTGATGGCAGCAGGGAATTCTATAAAAGTGTTGGTGCTACAGTCATTGAAAACAAAGAAAATTATTCATATCCCTTCTGCCAGAATCAAGGCATAAAAATTGCCAAATATGATGTTTTTGCCTTCCTAAATAATGATATTATTGTGCCTCCTCTCTGGGATAAAAGATTACTCGAGATTGCGGAGTTACATGGGTTGGAAGTTTTTACCCCATGTGGAATAGAAAAAACGGAGACTGCAGAATCAACCAAAAAGATGTGGAAAAAATGGAATATTATTAAAAATATAATTTCCCAGTTCGGAAGAACTGAAAAAACCTTTAAGCTCATGCACTCTTTGATGTATGGCAATTGGGAAAAGTTTTCGAATGGTCGTTATAATAACTTTAAATCAACCATTATTGAAGGCTTTGTCGGAAATAGCGTAATCATGAAACGAAGCGCCATTGCAAAAATTGGATTATGGGATGAACGACTCCAAGCTGCTGATTTTGATTTATATCTGAGAACAAAAAAACGAAATATGGAATTTGGGGATATTTTACCAATACATACTGTTTTGGGGGTTTTTCATCATCATTTTATAAGGATAACAGCTAAGTCAAAACCTGTAAAATTTGCTGATGCAGAAAATATAATTTCATTAGATCAAAAATGGGCTAGTGAAAAAGAAATATATTTGAAAGATATTTTCTATTGACAGTATCACTTAAGACAATTATTCTAAACCAAATTATAAACTATGAAACAACTACTTAAAAATGCAATTTTTGGAATTGGACTTATCATTTTTTCCAATGCCAATGGTCAGAAATTGATTTCAGAAATGATAAACAAAAACATTTCAGAAATGGTAAACAAAAATGTTTCAGATGCCAACAAAATAGCCTCCGCATACGCAGGGCCTGCTCTTGGAGCTATGGGCAACAACCTCAACAACGGATGGTATAGCACTGCTGATCCATTGAAACTTGGGAGATTCAAATTGGAACTTAACTTACCTTTGTCATTCCCCAGCGAGAGTGAGAAAAATTTTAAGGTAAATGAAATTGGACTTTATTCGATGAAAACAAATACTAATGAGGCTCCAACAGCTTTTGGTTCAAGAAAGGAATCGGCCACTTTTTATGTTGTGGAAGATGTGCTGGGAAAAACAGATACAATTAAAAACTTTACTCTTTCCGGTGGTGGGCTGCCCTTAATGCCAATGATTAACCCTCAATTAAATGTAGGACTTGTATTTGGCACCGAATTAATGTTCAGATATTTACCCTCTATTGATTCCAGAGGTTTTAAAACTAATTATTGGGGTCTGGGAGTTAAACATGATATTAAACAATGGATTCCTATCATAAAGCAACTGCCTTTTAGCTTATCATTTATTGGTGCTTTTTCTAATTTAGATGCCACCTATACTTTCGCAGATGCTCTCTTGCCGATTGCCGATGCCACAACCCCATTTGTGGATATATCAGGCAAAGAATTAATTGATAAACCATCATTCAAAGATCAAAAAGTTATGATTGCAATAAATTCCTGGAATGCGAATGTAATCATATCCAAAAAACTTCCTCTTGTTTCATTTTTTGGGGGATTAAGATTATCACACACCTCTACCTCTCTCTCTTTAGAGGGAAATTTTCCTTTGCAAACATTTGACATAAGAGAAACAGCAATCAGCAATACTAATTTTGGCAAGCCCGCAAATACCTTCTTAAAAAATCCACTGAGCTCCAGTTATAATAAAACTTCGTTTGGAATAAATGGAGGAACGCGCATTAAATTA
Organism: Bacteroidota bacterium; assembly: GCA_947462515.1. Classification (GTDB taxonomy): domain Bacteria; phylum Bacteroidota; class Bacteroidia; order JACCXN01; family JACCXN01; genus CANHPJ01. Next base: position 4,815 of record CANHPJ010000010.1, read on the forward strand.
GGAATTATAAGCATTTTATTAGACGGAACCTATGTGCCGGGTGGTTTCTCCAGCGCTACAGCTGGTTTTGGCATTGGTTTTTTCAACTAAACTTTTTTTCATCATTCACAAATTGCTCAGCCAATCACTGAGCAATTTGTTTTTTAAACATTCCTTACAAAAGCTGCCAAATAGCCCTAAAGCAGATTAAATATCAAAATTGTATAATCCTGCAGAACAAGAGATAATACTCAACTGTTATAAACATCTGATTTAAAACAAATATCATCCAACAGAACAAAAAAAATGATACGATGGGTTTTTATTTTAAGGAATAAGAATTAATAAAATTTTGATACTTTTGCCTTTATGAATTCTACTAGACAAAATAAGGTTGCACGATTGCTTCAAAAAGAATTGAGTGAGCTTTTTCAACGTGAAGCAAGAAATTTATTCGGTGGCGCCTTGATTACCGTTACTATTGTAAGAATAAGCCCCGATTTGGCTGAAGCAAAAATCTACTTGAGTATTTTCGGCGTTAAAGACAATGAAGAAATACTAAAAATGGTTAAAACCAATTACAAAACAATTAGAGCCAAACTAGGTGAAAAAGTAAAAAATCAATTGCGAATAGTTCCTAATCTTAGCTTCTTTATTGATGATTCATTGGATTATGCTGAAAAAATTGAGCAACTTTTAAAAAAATAACTTTACTCTGTCGCAAGAGATTTTAGATAAGAGAAACCATCCTTAACAAAAACATATGCATTACGATCCTATCAAAAGAAGTTTAGGGAATTTATTCAACTCCACACCTTTTTTAAGAATTGTTTTTTATAAACTCCTTGACCTACTCTTGCTGAGAACTTGGCATATTCAGAAAGAATTAAAAAAGTGGATGCCCAAAGATCCCCAATCCGTTCATATTTTAGATGCCGGAAGTGGCTTTGGACAATATAGCTACTTTATGTCATCGAAAAATAAAAATTGGAATATACTGGCCGTAGACGTTAAAGAGGAACAAGTGTCTGACTGTAATAAATTTTTCAGACAAATAAATAGAAACAGTGTATTGTTTAAAACAGCAGACCTGACTCAATTTGTGCAGGCTAACTCATTTGACCTTGCCCTTTCTGTGGATGTTATGGAACACATTTTGGAAGATGTAGAAGTGTTTAAAAACATCCATCAATCACTTAAACCAGGCGGCATGCTGCTAATTTCCACACCTTCTGACCAGGGTGGTTCTGATATAAATGATGAAAATGATACTTCATTTATAGAAGAACATGTTCGCGATGGATATAATATCAAGGACATCGAGGACAAGTTAAAATTATCAGGGTTTTCAAAAGTAGAGGCTAAATATTCTTATGGTGCTCCCGGAAAGATTTCATGGCGCTTATCGATGAAATACCCTATGACTGTATTGAATTTCAGCAAGGCTTTTTTTATTCTGTTACCTTTTTACTACGCTGTAACCTTTCCTGTTTGTTTCATTTTGAATTATCTCGACACTAATGGCAATCACCCAACAGGAACAGGACTAATAGTAAAAGCATGGAAATAACTTTATAGTTCTAATTTATTACTGAAATACATTATAAATCTGTTTGTTTTTTAAAATCCCAAAACAGATAAATTTTTAACGAAACAACAACAACTATCGCAGCTAATTTACATGCTTCAATCAGCATAATTTAAAAGGGTTTTAATGAACTTTCCTTTCTTCATAGCTAAACGATATTTTATTGCCAAAAAATCGCAAAATGTAATCAACATCATTACAAAAATTGCAATTACGGGTGTCGCCATTGGTACTATGGCTTTAATTGTGGTTTTATCAGCATTTAATGGCATAGAAGACTTAGTACTCTCCCTTTTCAACTCGTTTGATCCTCAAATTAGAATCACCGTTAAAGAAGGAAAAACCTTCGATGCCTCTTCAAGTGTATTTTATGACATTAAAAAAATGGACGGCATAGCCCATTTTACCGAGGTTCTGGAAGAAAATGTATTGTTAAAGTATAAAGACAAACAAACCATTTCAATTATTAAAGGGGTAAGCAGTGAATTTATTCCCATGAATCGCATGGATACCATGATAACTGATGGCGAGTTTGTGCTTAATTACGACAGCGTTGACTACACGGTATTGGGACAAGGCATAGCATACAATTTAGGGGTAAACCTACTAAATTATACAGAGCCTATTCAAGTCTATGCCCCAAAAAGATCGAAAAAAACATCTATGAATCCGGAAGATGCCTTTAAAAACCTTTCCATTTTGCCTTCGGGAACATTTTCTATACAACATGATTTTGACTCAAAATACATTATTGTGCCATTAACGTTTGCGCGCGAACTGTTGGACTATTCAAATCAAGTTACAGCAGTAGAAATAAGCCTGACACAAAATACAAATACCAAAGAAATTCAAAATAAAATACAATCCTTACTTGGCGAAAATTTCGAAGTTAAAGATCGTTATCAGCAACATGATTTTCTTTATAAAATTATGAAATCTGAAAAATGGGCCGTTTTCCTGATTTTAAGTTTCATACTTATCATCGCCACTTTTAACGTAATTGGCTCTCTCACCATGCTGATAATTGATAAGAAAAAAGACCTGAAAATACTGTGGAACATGGGAGCAAGCACTTCTTTAATCCGAAAAATATTTTTTATTGAAGGTTTGTTTATTTCTCTTTCCGGTGCGGTAATTGGCCTAGTAGCCGGATTACTAGTATGCCTGGCACAAATTCACTTTAAAATAATAACCCTTCAAGGCTCCTTTGTGATGGAAGCATATCCTATTAAACTTGAAGTAACAGACTTTGTCCTTGTATTATTAACTGTCTTTATAATTGGTGCCTTTGCAGCCTGGTTGCCCGCCAAACAAATAACTCAAAAACATTTACCAATGAAAGAATAACTTTGAAAATACGGCATTAAAGAATGGTTTTGCCTTATCATAGGCAACCAACAAGTTGCTATATTTATATGAAAGTTATTTATCAATCGCCTGAGCATTCTATGATAGTTAATTGTGCTATAAAAGATAAATCTGATTCTCAGGATGACAAAATTAATTCTGATTTTTCATTTGTAATTCACCATAATGCTTCCTCAATAAATGAAAGTATATGGAACGCTGTTACCGGTAAAAAAAATCATTTTTTACAACCTGATTATTTAATTTGTTTAGAAGAGAACTCCGATAAAAAGATAAACTTTCATTACGTTATAATATATGACCGGGAAAGACCAGTTGCAATTGCTTATTTTCAGGTTATGGATCTTTCAATTGCTAATTTTGGATCTTCGGTAAATCGAAAAAAAAATTGCGACATCTTTCTCTCAGAATATATAAAAAGGCAATTTAAAAATTACCTAAAAAAAACAGCAAGCAAGCTTAAATTTAGACTGCTAATCTGCGGAAATGCCTTTATTAGCGGAGAAAACAGTATCTCATACATAGAAAATATAAACACCACTCAATTATTCAATGCATTAAATAAAGCGATAAAAAAAATCAGCGAAATAGAAAAAACAAATGGCAAAATAGCTGCCATAATGATCAAAGATTTTTACAATGCTTCATTTAATAACTTCAGAGAACTCGAAGAATTTAAATACAAAGATTTTTTTGTTGAACCGAATATGATTATTAAAATTCATTGGAACTCATTTGCAGAATATCTCAATTCCATGAATAAAAAATACCGCAGTAGGGCTAAAAACATCATCAAAAAAGGACAGGAAATAGAAAGAAAAAACCTTTCAACAGACGAGATCAAAAATCAGTCGGAAGCAATTTTCGGTCTTTATCAACAGGTGAGAACAAAAGCTAAATTCAAGATGGGTGATTTGACAATAAATTATTTTAGCTCCATGAAATCAGCCTTGGGTGATAACTTTCTATTTACGGCTTACTATAAAAAAAATCAAATGATTGGTTTTAAAACTGCTTTCATAAACAAAACCAAAATAGAAGCACATTTTATAGGCATTGACTATGATGTAAATCAGCAATTTGAACTATATCAAAACATGCTTTATGACTACGTGGGAGAAGCCATTGAATTAAATGTTACAAGCCTTTCTTTGGGAAGAACTGCTTCAGAAATAAAAAGTGCCATTGGTGCAGAAGCCCAAGAATTAACATGCTATATCCGCCATCGAAACTCATTATCAAACAGCATGTTAAGCTATTTATTGCATTACCTGAAGCCTGCCGACTGGGTTCCAAGAAAACCTTTTAAGCAAAATACAAGCTCATTAAATTAGATCGAAAAAATTAGTTTATGAGCACCTGGGAAGCGCTATGTTCTTCGTAGAGCAAATGAACTATACCATCTGATAACCCGAGCTGCGGAACTATCATTTTACTTATTCCTGCAATCTTCATAATATTAATTACCGTTTTTGATGCGGGAATAATAACATCAGCGCGATCCGGATTAAGATTCAATATCTCTACACGCTCTTGAAGTGTAAACGAATTCAAATAGACGTCTATCTCTTTTAGCTTTTTGAGTGAGATGGATCTATCTGATTCTTTGTCATTAATTAATCTGTTTAATTTATTGATGTTTCCTCCAGTGCCAATTCCTATCAAGGGCTTAAATCCTTTGGTATAAGTCTTAATCCATTTTTTAAGATTTGCCCACTCTTCCTTTGGAGTATTATCTTTAAGCTGCCTAACGGTGCCCAAATTAAAAGACTGTGAAGCAATTCTTTTATTTTTTACGGTCAAGGTTAGTTCAACACTTCCGCCACCAATATCGATATATAAATAAGCGTTTTTATCATCTAGAAAATCGGTAACGTGATTCGAAAAAATTATTTCAGCCTCCAGCTTTCCTCCTATGATGTTAATATCAATACCCGACTCATTTTTAACTTTTTCAATTACCTCATCTTTATTGATTGCATCACGCATGGCTGAGGTAGCACATGCTTTATAGGATATCACATCATAAACTTCAATGAGGTTCTTAAAAGCAGACATGGCTTTTACTAATCGGGAAATATTCTTGTCTGAGATTTTTCCTACCGAAAAAACATCTTCTCCCAAACGAATTGGAACACGCACCAATGTTATTTTCCTGAAAACAGGTGCGTTATTTAACTCGTAAACATTACTTATAAGTAAGCGGATGGCATTTGAGCCTATATCTATGGCGGCGAAATTCAAGACAAATAAATTTCTTTAAAGATATTAATTATTCAGTTTTTTTTGAAAAAATTTATACATTTCATTTTGAGCCCTAAAAGGCCTGCTGGAAGCCGATTTTCGGTATTGATTTTCAATAGGGCCATTTATATTTCTTACCTTAACGTTACCCTTAAATTGCATTTCGTACAATTGTCTCAATTCTTTTTGAATCTCTTTGCTAAATATAGGAGCGGTAACTTCTACCCGATGATCTAAATTCCGTCCCATCCAGTCAGCAGAAGATATATAATACAATTCGTCGCCTCCATTGGCAAAAACATATAGTCTGGCATGCTCCAAAAACTTATCAACCAAACTGATAACCTCAACATTTTCGCTAATTCCTTTCTTGCCAGGTATGACAGAGCATACTCCCCTTGCAATAATCCTGACCTTTACACCCGCCTGACTTGCTTCATATATCTTAAACACCATTTCTTCATCACAAAAATTATTCAGCTTTATGTCAATATAGGCCGGCAGACCTTTCTTTGCATTTTTTATTTCAGTTCTAATCAGCTGATATATCTTTTTACGTAGGTTAAAAGGTGACAAAACCAAGTTTTTATAGCTTCCTATCCTTAAATTATTATCGAAAAAATCGAAAACCTTAGCTACTTCATCGGCAATGTTTTTGTCGGCCGTCAACAAACTATAATCAGAATATACTTTTGCTGTTGATTCATTGAAATTCCCTGTTCCAACATGCGCATAATGTCTATAACCTCTTCCTTCTCTTCGTTTAATCAAAAACAACTTCGAGTGAACCTTAAATCCAGGTACACCAAAAATAACTTTGGCTCCTTCCTCCTGCAACTTATTTGCCCAATAGATATTAGCTTCTTCATCAAACCGTGCCTGAATTTCCATTACAACAGTTACCTGTTTCCCGTTTTTAATGGCATTTCGAAGCGCATTCATTATGTTGGAGTTTCGTGCTACCCTATATATATTTATTTTAATTGATACCACTTTAGGGTCTATTGCAGCCTCTCTCAGCAAATCAATAACATGGCAAAAATCCTGATATGGATACGTCAGAAAAACATCCTTTTTTCTCAATACATCCAAAACACTTCTTTGACCATTTAGATCCGGACTGGGAAGGGGTGGCAAAGGCTCATAAAGCAACTCCGGATGACCAAGATCAGGAAATCTAATAAAATCCCTAAAATTATGATATCTACCACCGGGTATTAAACTATCTTCCTTGCCAAGTTTTAACATCTTTATCCCCAGGTCGATCAAATCCTTGTCAATATTGCTATCATAAACCAACCTAACGGGCAAACCTTTTTTTCTGTTTTTGATGCTTTTTGAGATTTTCTCAACATGACTCTGATTCACATCATTATCGAAATCCAATTCCGCATCGCGCGTAAGTTTAATGGTATATGCCTCAAAATGATTGAAATCAAAGATCTGATAAATATCCTTTAGGCAATATCTGATAACATCATCGAGCAAAATAACATATCGCCCCTTTCTGTCATCGGGCAAAACAACAAACCGAGAAAGGATTTCTGAAGGAATTTCGAGTAATGAAAAACGAGGATTGGCAAGTTTTTTTCCTTTACTCATTTTCACAAGTAAATAGTTTGAATTCTCTTTTATATCCGGAAAACCCCTGTCCTTATCCAACATGATAGGCACCAATGTTGGCCTTACTTTATTATGAAAATAGTTTTTTACAAATTCTCCCTGCACTAAATTAAGGTGTTTTTCATCAACGATGAAAATTTTCCTCTTTTCAAGTTCTTTAAGGATGTCCTGATAGGCATTTTCGAATTTTAACTGTTGCTCTACAACAGTTTTTTGAATTTTATTAAGTATTGATTTGGGATCATCATTAGATTTACTTCTATTGCTGCCCAGCTGAACCATTCTTTTTAATGAGGCTACCCTAACTCTAAAAAACTCATCCTGATTGTTTGAGAAAATACCCAAGAACTTGAGCCTCTCCAATACTGGAACCTTCGGGTCACTCGCTTCCTGTAAGACTCTCTGATTGAATGAAAGCCAACTTATATCTCTGTTTACAAGCGGATATTTATTATCATGCATGATTATTTTCTTTTATTTTTCACATTCCGAATTAAATATATATTCCGCTCTGTAAAGCAAATAACAATGCTTAGTGAGCGGAATAAAAAATTAAACGAAAAGAGTGGCTTATAAATTTTATAATTAACAAACCTCTGTAATACTTCTAAACTTTAATTTAAAAATCGAAATTACTATTTTATTTTTTCCTTGAAGCAGTGTTTTTTGTAATTGGCTTGGCTACTTCCTTTGCTGCAACCGTAATTTTCGAAGGAGTTTTCTTTGTCGACTCTGCCTTAGCAGTTTTGGGAGCAGTAGCTTTGGATTTTGTTTCCGGCTTTTTAGCTTTTTCCTTCGAAGCAGCTATGTTTTTTGACTTCTCTGATTCAGCCTTCTTTTCTATTTTATTAAATTCTTTGACGATTTTTCTCGATGCTTTTTCTATGTTAGCAGCAGTCTTTTCGGTTTTTATAACATCTGACTTTGACAAAACCAATTCAATGGCCTCTATTAAATCAACTTGAAGTTTTTGATTTTTTTCAGAAATAGATTTCATAATATATTTTTTTAAAGTTTAACCTTTGTTTTAATAATTTGGGAATAACTATTTTTATTTTACAAACTCAAAATAAAAACCAGATTATCTAGTGCTAAAATGGGGATAATTATCCTCAAATCAATGTTTGTAAAGAAATATTTACACAAAATTAATATTGAATAAAGCTTAATTAAAAAAATTTATTTCTGCTTGCTCGGATTTAGATCTAGTTTTATGAAAATTTTTAAACCACAAAGCACTAAAATGGTTTAATAAAATTTGTTTAGGCCTTTTTTGATTTCAGCCTTTACAAAAATCTCCTCTGCCAAACTTTAACTGTAAAACAGTTTTGTGCACCATTAAAAAAACAATCCTTTTAAAAAATAGTTTCGCTCTCCTTAATGCTTTTTTCAAGTTTTTTTGACATTAATCCTTGGAATAAAATTGTTTGGGAGAAACAAAATGAGTGATTTTACCTGAATTCTCCTCCAAATCATTCCACTTATCAATATTGAGCAAAATACCAACTACCGCAGAAGTTGGTATTTTATCCAAATTATCCAACGAAAGCGAATTAACAAAATCTGTAAGCGAGCTATCATGGCCAAAGAGCATTACCTTGTCAAATCGGTCATCTAAAGATTTAACAACAGCATATAATTCTTGCTTCGAAGATTCATAAATACCATCATTCAACATAAATTTTGATTCAGGGATTTTTAACGCTTTCGAAAATATTAATGCCGTACTATATGCCCTTATTGCCGGACTAGTAAGGATTATATCAGGCATAAAAACTTTATCGCGTTTTAAAAAACCACATACTTTAAGCGCATCCAAAACCCCTGAAGGCTTTAATGGTCTGAAATAATCCTCCACTTCTTCCGACTCCCAACTTGATTTGGCATGCCTCACTACGAATAATTTCTTCATCTTATAAAATTTAATAGCTGCTATTTATTAAACACAAATTAACTTTAAACAAAGCACAAAAAGAAAATGACCATACAGTGATTATCTCATTTTAATGCCCCAATGATAAACAATAAAACCTTTGTTAAATATCCACTGAATCAGAAATTCATATTCTTCCAATCTAGCAAAATAACATTTTTATAACTACAACTTTTATACCTAAATAAAAGACCGAAGTGTTTTTTTGATTTTACTGGGAATAAAATTTATGCATGATATTTTATTATTTTTACTAAAAAATGATGCGTTATGGAAAAGCGATGGGAATTCTTGAAAATGGGAGATACGGATTTAATAAAAAAAACCGCCACTGAACTGAATATAGAGTCGACTATTGCAAACTTGCTCGTTCAAAGAGGGATATCTGATTTTGGATCTGCTAAAACATTTTTTCGTCCTGAAATTACCGGACTTCACGATCCGTTTTTGATGAAAGACATGGATAAAGCAGTTCAACGGCTGGAAAAAGCTTTACAAAACAAAGAAAAAATTCTCATATATGGCGACTACGATGTAGACGGAACAACAGCTGTAGCGCTTTTGTATTCTTTTTTAAATTCTTTTTATAAAAATATCGACTACTATATTCCTGATAGATATTCTGAAGGTTATGGGATATCTTTTAAAGGAATTGACTTTGCAAGTGAAAATGGGTTTTCATTGATAATAGCACTTGATTGTGGAATAAAATCAAATGACAAAGTGGATTATGCAAACAATAAAAACGTAGACTTCATAATTTGCGACCACCATCTTCCCGGCATCACCGTGCCAGAAGCCATTGCAGTATTGGATCCAAAACAAATAGATTGCCATTACCCTTTCAAAGAACTTTCCGGCTGCGGAATAGGCTTTAAATTAATTCAAGCTTATTCTTCAAAAAATAACATTCCCTTCGAAACACTTTTTCAATATTTGGATTTAACTGCAATCAGCATCGGTTCCGATATAGTACCCATAACTGATGAAAACCGAACCTTGGCATATTTTGGGTTAAAAGAAATAAATGCGAGACCGCGTCCAGGAATAAAAGCAATATTGGAGCTGACAAACGTCAAAAAAGAATTGACCATAACTGATTTGGTATTTATTGTTGGGCCAAGAATTAATGCTGCCGGAAGAATTGCGAGTGGAAAAAATGCCGTTAAGCTTTTACTTACCCAAACAATTGATCAGGCCAGAGACTCAGGACTTTTGATTAATGCCAACAATACTGAAAGAAAAGGCCTTGACACCGAAATAACCCAACAGGCTTTAGAAATAATAAAAAATAGCGGTGATCTCTCTGGAAGCAAAACAACTGTTTTATTTGATTCCCAATGGCATAAAGGCGTTATAGGAATTGTGGCATCACGTCTTATCGAAACTCATTACCGCCCTACAATACTTTTGGCAGAATCTAATGGCAAAGCCACCGGTTCAGCTAGGTCTGTGAAGGATTTCGATGTACACCAAGCCATTGAAGCCTGCAGCGACTTACTGGAACAATTCGGAGGACATAAATATGCGGCCGGTTTAACATTAAAACTGGAAAATATTGATGCCTTTAAAAAGCGGTTCGAACAAGTAGTTTCTGAAACGATTGATGACCACCTTCTTATACCACAAATTGAAATTGACTCTGTCTTAAACCTAAATCAAATTACTCCTAAATTTCACAGAATACTTAAACAGTTCGCCCCTTTTGGACCAGGCAACATGGCTCCTGTTTTTGCCAGCTTCGATATGAAAGATAAGGGATTTGCAAAAATTGTTGGCTCAAACCACTTAAAACTGGAAGTGTTTTCCCCAAAAAACCCGGAAGTGAGCTTTTCTGCCATTGGATTTAATTTAGGTGCACATATAGAGCTTATACAACAAGGACAATCATTCAACATTTGCTATGCAATAGAAGAAAATGAATGGAATGGCAAAACAAGCATTCAACTTAATATAAAGGATATAAATTTCGAAACTATTTCATTACCAACACTTTAAAGGCAAGAATTACTCTTCCGAAAACTGAATCAGCCTTCTCCTGTATGAAGAAAACAACTTGGATTTAGAGATAAAACCAATATATTTTCCATTTTCACTCACAACAGGCAAATTCCATGATCCTGTCTGCGTAAATATTCGGGTAACATTTTCCATAGAATCATTTATCGATATAGAGGCTGATGGCTCATTCATAATTTCTTGAAC
>CANHPJ010000011.1 GCA_947462515.1 Bacteroidota bacterium
CCACGCAAAGAAAAAAGCCTCTGAATATTTTCGGAGGCTTTTTTTGTGCGATCTAATTATACACTTTATGAGGATCATGGAAATCAAAAATCCTCCAATATTTTATCGAATAAGTATTCTTGATGCATAATTTTTATGTTTATCACCATTTAATCAACTAAAAACAAAAATCCCCTAACTCTATTAGAATTAGGGGATTCAAGATTTAATTGGAGGTCCCGAGCGGATTTGAACCGCTGTACAAGGTTTTGCAGACCTCTGCCTAACCGCTCGGCCACAGGACCATTATTGGACTGCAAAAATACTAATTTGTATCAATAAAACAAGTTTTTAATACCCTTTGTTTAAACTATCTTTTATTTTTTGGTTCTATCCGTGGTAAATGATGCTGAATTTATCAACTACTCCGTTTAAGGGCGGGCGTAACTTCGAAATCTTTAACTCAACATTGGTTATACCTTTAAAATTTGCCTTAACTGAGTGCACTATTCTACCCGCTACATGCTCAAGCAGTTTAGATTTTATACTCATTTGCTGCTTTATCAATTCATGGATGTCCTGATAATTGATTGTCCCCTCCAGATCGTCTGTTAAAACAGCATTTTCAAAATCAACATCAAACTTAATGTCAAGCAGGTATTTATTGCCAATAACCTGCTCCTCTTGATAAAAACCATGATGAGCATAAAACTCCATGCCTTCTATGTGTATTTTTCCCATAGTTTTATCTTACGTTCTATGCCTGAACCAGTTTGGGCAATTTTTCGAGTGCGGTTTTCAATCGGTTTACAATCTCTTGTTTACCAATGGTTGCAACCACATCAAATAAAACCGGCCCACCGCCTAATCCGGAGATGCATACACGAAACAATTGCATTACCGCGCCCGATCCTATTTGAAGATTTTCGGCAGTCTCTTTAAATACGCGCTCGACATTTATGGAATCGAATACTTCCAATTCACTAAATGATTTTTGTAATTCAAAAATAAATTTTGCTGCGGCATCATTCCATCTTTTCTTTATAACGTCGGCATCATAATCTTCGGGAGCCACAAAGAAATAACTTCCTAGACTCCAGAATTCGTTAACAAAATGTGCCTTTTCTTTAATGAGCTTGCATACATTGGTAACATATTCTTTATCAGCTGTAATTCCTTTTTCGCTCAATATTGGCATGAACTTTTCAGCCAAAATAGCATCATCGGTTTTTCTTAAATATTGCTGATTATACCATTTAGCTTTCTCAAAATCGAATTTGGCACCTGACTTACTCACTCTTTCCAAAGAGAAGGATTCTACCAATTCGTTCAAGGAAAAAATCTCTTGATTATTGCCCGGATTCCACCCTAAAAATGCCAGAAAATTGACTACTGCTTCCGGGAAATAACCTTTTTCGCGGTAACCTGATGAAATCTCATTAGAGCTTGGGTCCTGCCATTGAAGTGGAAACACAGGGAATCCTAATCTATCTCCGTCTCTTTTACTTAGTTTTCCATTACCATCGGGCTTAAGCAATAAAGGAAGATGGGCAAACTGAGGCATCACGCTCTCCCAACCCAAACAACGGTATAATAAAACATGCAAAGGAGCCGAAGGAAGCCACTCCTCTCCCCTAATTACATGAGTAATTTTCATTAAATAATCATCTACTATATTGGCCAAATGATAGGTTGGCATTCCATCAGATTTAAATAATACCTTGTCGTCCATTTGAGCACTGTTTACCACTACCCAGCCACGAATAATATCATGAACTCTGATTTCTTCATTACGAGGCACTTTCATTCTAATTACATATTGCTCACCATCAGATAGTTTTTGTTTTACTTCATCTTCCGACAAGGTAAGTGAGTTTTTCATTGACTGCCTGGTAATGGCATTATATTGCGGGGAAGAGACTCCCGCAGCAGTCAAGCGTGCTTTCATATCATCAAGTTCTTCTGGAGTATCAAAGGCATAATAGGCATGTCCATCATTAATCAATTGATCTGCATACTGACGATAAATTGGCTTACGATCTGATTGTCTATATGGACCATGCGGGCCATCGCCAAAACCAACTCCTTCATTGGGAGTAATACCACACCATTTAAGAGATTCTATGATATATTCTTCTGCTCCCGGAACAAATCGTTTTTGATCGGTATCTTCAATTCTAAGTATAAAATCACCTCCATGCTTGTGAGCAAAAAGATAATTATAAAGAGCAGTTCTAACACCACCTATATGTAATGGCCCGGTCGGGCTTGGAGCAAATCTTACTCGAACTTTTCTGTTTTCCATTTTTCTCTATTTTTTAAGCGTGCAAAGATAACGAAATTCTGTGATTTGATCTTTCATCATATTAATGTTTTGACTCTAAAAAAAGTCTTTTAATAAATCCAAGTATATTTTACTATCCTAACCCGAATCAAGATTAAACAAAGAACAAAGTCAATGCCTAATATTCATAAAAAGATCATTATTTTTTTATTATTTTTGCGACCATGGAATTACTAAGCCCAAAAGGATTTTCCGATTATGAATTAATCGACTGTGGAGATTTTGAAAAACTCGAGCGATTTGGAAAATACATCACGATAAGACCGGAGCCCCAGGCAGTCTGGAAAAAAAAACTATCAGACAAGGATTGGGAGCAAAAAGCTCACGTAAAATTTATCTCAAAATCAAGTTCCTCTGGAACCTGGCTGAAATTAAAAGATATTCCGGATAGATGGAATATTAAATATAAAATTTCGGGATCAGAAAATACCAGTGAACTGTCCTTGAGACTGGCATTAACTTCCTTTAAGCACGTTGGAGTTTTCCCAGAGCAAGCTGTCAACTGGGATTTTATACACCACTCGATTAAAAGTCTAAAAACAAAATCACCCAAATTTCTAAACTTATTTGCCTACACAGGAGCCGCTTCCCTGGCTGCCAAGTCTGCAGGTGCTGACACTACACATGTTGACTCGATAAAACAAGTGGTTTCATGGGCCAATGAAAACATGGAGCTTTCTCACCTATCAAACGTCAGGTGGGTAGTAGAAGACGCTATGAAATTTGTTAAAAGAGAAGTGAAACGCGGCAATAAATACAACGGCATTATCCTTGACCCTCCTGCTTTTGGTCATGGCCCGAATGGGGAAAAATGGAAACTGGAAGACAATATCCTTGAAATGATTACGGAAGTATTGAAACTCTTGGACGAAAAGGAACATTTTCTGATACTAAACACCTATTCCCTTGGATTTTCATCTATTATCATAGAAAATTTACTCGGAGACTTTGTAAGAAAAAACAACTCTAACTTAAATATTGGCGAGCTCTATCTGCAAGCCACCTCCGGTCACAAGCTACCTTTAGGTGTTTTCGGGCGACTACGGAATTTTTAGGCAACATCTGTCTCTCGGGTTTAAAAAAAAGCTGATAGTATAAAGTGAATAACTTTATTGATATTTACTGACGGTATATTTTGTAAAACTTTAAATTTGCGGCCTGTTTGATTCTGAACAACCAGAAAACCGTTTTGATTTTTTAATGAAAAAAGCACCTTTAATATTTTTATCTTTTTGTTTGTTTTGCATTGCTTGTGGGAGCAAATCCTCCGCTCCTACCGGCAAGTCTAAAACGCTAAAAATGGACGAAAGTGGAGATAGCTTCGGATCAAAGCGCAAAATGAACAACAGAGCTCCCCAGATGGGCTTTTACTATAAAAAACCAAAAGCAACACCAATAGCCACAACTAGCTACAAGATTAGATGGTTTTTTGCAGACAACAGGCAAAGACAGGCCATTGGCAATGAACAGACCGCAACATCTACCCAATATAATAACGACAGGCTATCAGAATCTTTAGACAAAATGGGCAACTCCTTTGCCAAAGGAAGGCTCATTAGAAGAAGGAAGGCAACAAGAGCTAACGACAGAACTTCCGATTCATTCGCAAAAAACCCCAACAAAAAAGAACGAAAAGGATTGTTCAAACGAAAATAAAAAGCATAAAAAAAGAGTGAATGAATTATAAAATGTAATTCATTCACTCTTTTTTATTGAACTAATTAAAGTGCTTTTGATGATTCTTTTATATCAGTTAGGGAGATCATTAATTTTGAAAATGCCAGTAATTTTTCCTCTTCAAACCTTGCCGCCATTAATTGTATTCCAAAGGGCATACCATTGGAATGTTTTCCCATTGGAAGGGATATAGCAGGTATACCGGTAAGATTAGCCTGAACAGTGAAAATATCTTCTAAATACATTTTTATAGGATCGCCCGATTTTTGACCGAATTCAAAAGCTGTCCCCGGAGTAGAAGGCAATAAAATAAAGTCGTAATCAGTTAAGATTTCGTTGGTTTTATCTGTCAAAACCCTTCTTACTTTCTGTGCTTTTGAATAATAAGCATCATAATAACCGGCACTCAAAACAAAAGTACCCAGCATGATTCTGCGCTTTACCTCGGGACCAAATCCTTCGCTACGTGTTTTTTTATAGGTGGACTCCAAATCAAATGAATTAGGACTTGAATAGCCATAGTGAACACCATCGAATCTATTTAAATTTGAAGAGGCCTCGGCGGTAGTTAGCACGTAATAGGCAGGAACTAAATAATCTAGATATGGAAAATCGACTGCTTCTACAGTATGTCCGGCTGCTTTGAGCTCTGCGATGGTATCATTTATTTTACTTCTTATTTCGGGATCCAGACCTTCATTCTCCAGACACTCTCGTATATATGCTATTTTAGCTTTTCCAGTAAAATTAAGAGCTGAATAATTTTTTACAGGTACGGAGGAAGCTGTGCCATCATACTCGTCTTTTCCGGCTATAACCTCTAATATTAGGGCTGCATCTTCTACATTATGGGTGATAGGACCAATTTGATCGAAAGAGGAGGCATAAGCAATTAAGCCATGGCGCGATACTCTTCCGTATGTCGGCTTCAAACCCACTACACCACAGAAAGAGGCAGGCTGACGAATTGAACCTCCGGTATCGGAACCTAAAGCCGCAAGACACATGCCAGCCGCAACAGCTGCTGTTGATCCACCGGATGAACCTCCCGGCACCATCTTTTTATTCAATGGATTTTTAACCTTGCCAAAGGCAGAGTTTTCATTGGAACTGCCCATTGCAAACTCGTCACAATTAAGCCTTCCAATAATTATTGCGTCTTCGTTGAGCAAACGCTCAACTACAGTAGCGCTGTATACAGATTCAAAACCTTCTAAAATTTTTGATGAGGCAGAAACTTTATGGTCTTTATAACAGATATTGTCTTTTATACCTATAACCAAACCTGCAAGTCTTCCTGCTTTTCCCGATTTGATCTTTTGATCTACAAGTTTAGCACTTTCAACAGCGCTTTTTTCAAAAATCTCAAGAAAAGCATTAATATCATTTTGAGAATGAATTTTCTCAATGTAATCATTCACCAGATCCAAACAGGATAAATTCCCCAGTTGTAAATCGTGCTGAATTTCTTGGAAAGAAAAATAGGTTTTCAGAGCCAAAAAGTATAAGTGTTAAACAATATAATTATTTTTTCTCTGGAGTATCTGTTGGAGCATCCGGTTTTTGAGCATCTTTAAATTCTTTCATCCCCTGTCCTATTCCTTTCATTAATTCAGGGATTTTTTTTGCACCAAAAAGTAAAATAATCGCCACGAGTATCAAAATTGATTCCTTTGGGCCTATAAATAACAAAGAATTTGAGTCTAACATAGGATAAAATTTTAAATATTTACAAAGTTACAAGTTTTTTGGGATTTAATTGTTTTTAAATATCCAAAGTTCAGGATTTAATACAATTGTTCCCTTCCAGATTTCAAAATGAACTTCAGATTTAGATTCTAAATCCTCGGTTTCTACAATTCCAATATTTTGCTTAATAGAAACTTTATCGCCTTTTTTAACAGATATTTCTTTTAGTTTGGAATAAACTGTCAAGTATTCTCCATGCCTTATCATGATTACCTTTCCAAAACCAGGAACAGTTGCTATTCCGGTAACAATACCATCAAAAACCGATCGCACATTTGCTTGTTTTTTGGTTGCGATATCAATTCCGTTATTATTAATTTTAATGTTTTTTAAAACCGGATGTGCCTGCTGACCAAATTTCCCGGTGATAATCCCTTCAACCACCGGCCAGGGCAGCTTGGTTTTATTCTGCTCAAAAACACCTGACAGCTTAATGGTTTCCGGAGTGAGGCTTAATGCATTGGATGAGTTGTTTGCAGGAGCACCTGAAGCATTTTTGGGCTTTGATTCCCTGGCTTCTTTTGCGGCCATCTCCCTTGCTCGTTTTATCTCCTCTTCGATAATTCGTTGTATAGCCATTTGCAACTGGCGCTGTTCTTTTTCCTTCTCCTTAAGTGTTTGAAACAAATCCTTCTCTTGCTTTTGAAGCTTGTCAAGAACGACTTCCTGCTCAGTCTTTTCCTTTGCTAAATTTTCTTTTTCATGCTCTTCAGTTCCTAACAGCTCGTGCTTTAATGACTTTTTCTGCATGAGATCACTTATTTTAGCGTTTATTTCACGTTGGGTAGTCAAAATTAATTCTGCCTGCTTTTTCCTATAATCAGAATATTGCTGCATGTATTTCAGTCTGTTGAAAGCCTGATTAAAGTCCCGGGAAGAAAATACAAACATCAATCTATCGTATGAATTCTGGTTCTTGTAGGCAAAATAAATCATCTTGGAATATTCATTCTTCAGTTGAATTAAATCTGCTTCCTTAGCATTTATTATTTCCTTGTTATGATCAATTTGACGGTTAATGACACTTATTTCCGAGCTAACGGCATCAATTAATTCCTCCCTGATACTGATTTTTTTATTCAATGTAACCAATTGGTTAAGTGACAGCTTCTTATTAATCTTGGTTTCATTCAGCAGGCTTTCGGTATATTTTATGTCCTTTTGAAGCATTATTTTTTTATTCTCCAACTCCACTTTTTTCTGGCCAAAACTAGGAATGGCAAAAAACGCGAGTATAAAAAAACCTAAAAGATTCTTAGTAAATTTGTTCATACTTTTCGGGAATAGTAAAAGGTAATACTTGAGGTTCGTTCAGAATTATTTTGGAATAATTAATGCTTATCGAAGCAGCCTGTTCTCCTTTAAGATTAAACAATATTTCCATTGGGAACAGTTGTCCATTTATGGAATCAAATTTGGAATAAGTAGCTTCCAGCTCCCTCTTTTCGCTAAAGTCATTAAAACGAAACCTAGAAATTTTAAAACTATTGGGATCCACCCAGATGCTCTGTGCTTCTAGGTTAAGGGAATCATTTCGCTGTATGGTTCTGCGTAATTTCCGTTTTCTTATATTACTCAATAAATACTGACCATCATCAACGGCAGATTTAAATGCATCTTGCTCAAATTGGGTATAGTTAATTCCAAATAAAAGCGCCTGTATCATTTCAAAATCTGCATCAACATTAAACATCTGATTTACAAACTTAAAATCACCGGAAAAATAGGTGGAATTCAATCTGTTCAACAAAAATACCGAATCCCTTGTAATTTTAACGCGAGCCGCCTCAATACCCAATGCAGGAATGATAGACATCCAGATTACACTATCCCTTTTGGCTTTTATATTCGCTTTTACACTGAATTTCTTTCCATTGAGGTCAATCTCCGAGGAATATTTAGCTGATACCCATTCAAATTTCAAATCCTTAGCACGAAGCTGATCAAATAAATAACTGGTATTTTTATCGAAAATTAATACTTTATTTTTTTTTACCTTCTCTGATGGCTTGCAGGAAAACATAGCCAAGGAAGTCAGCACCAGAAGAAAGCTAAAACGAGTATAAAATTTTATTATTTTTAAACAGGTACTCATGGTAAACTATTACTCTGTAAGATTCTTTTCCAATATTTTTTTATCAAGAAGATCGGATCCCTTGCCTGTTTCTTTGGCTTTTTTCCAATATTCAAGGGCTTTGTCTTTTTCATTTAATTGAAAAAGGGCATCACCATAATGCTCAATGACTGTTGCGCTGGTATTACCCCCGTTTTGTAATGCTTGCTCCAGCATTTTCTTGGCAACATCATACTTTCCCATTTTATATAAAACCCACGCATAGGTATCTTGAAGATTTGAGTTATTTGGTGCCAGTTCATTAGAGCGTTTTGACATTTGTTCGGCTTTCTCGAACTTTTCGCCTCTAAGCGCCAAATAATAGCTGTAGTTATTTAAAACCAAAATATTATCAGGCTCCAGCTTAAGCGATTTGTCATAATTCATATCCGACTTTTCGTTTTGCTTAAGCTTATGATAAGCGTCTCCTAAATTTGCATGAAACTGAGATGACAAAACATTATTGTCGACAACAAGATTGACACCTGCTTCAAAACTTTCGATGCTTTTTTCAAGGTTATTAAGCTGCAGGTTAGCAACCCCGTTGTATAAATATAAAAATGGCTGGGTAGGAAAAAGCTCCAGTACTGCTTCACTCTCCTTTTCCATAGATTCATAATCTTCCAGTTCAGCATCCAGAACTAATATTTGATTCCAGATGGCGAACTTATCTTTTTCAAGTTTAACGGCACTTCTAAACCGCTCGCGTGCTTCCTTAATTTTTTTATCCCGATATAAAAAATCTCCGTAAATTGAAAAGGCTTTGGCTTCTGTTGGGTTTGTTTTTACCAATGCATCCAAAAGAATATAAGCTTGTTTCCTAAGGCTGGTATCCGTTTCGGTTAAAACATAGTAATTCAACAAGATTTTAACTTTGTTATCTATTTCCAGAGATTGATTTAGAAAAGCTTTTTCTAAATACTGAAATGATTTCTCATTATCACCTTGCTTTTTATAATATTCAGAAAGCGAGAGCAGCACAAATGCATTATCAGGTTCTAATTTTAGAATTTTATCAAACAAATCAATGGCTTTTTCCATATTGTTTGTCTGCTGATAAATTTCAGCGAGCATACCGAGATATCTTGCCTCTGATGGAAACAAACTGATTAACTTTTGTATTTCTTCAATGGCTTTATCTGTTTTTTTTATTGCTAGATATAATTTTTGTTTCTGAACAATAACCTCATCATTAATACCAAACTGCTCTTCCATTTTATCATATACCCGAATAGCCTCTGTAACATTATTGACATTTAAATACGCATTGGCCAATTCATAATAATATTCGATTTTAGAAGGATTCTCCCTGATCAAATCATCATATATTTTAATGACCTTATCAGACTGCCCATTTTTTTTCAACAAATCGGCATAAAGCAATTTATACCAAACATTACCCGGATCTATTCTAACAGCTTCTCTAGCAAAATTAAGCGCTTTATCACCTTTACCCAGATAATCATAAATGCTTGCAAGTTCAAAAAATGGATCGGCTTGTTTTGGATTTATTTTTATACACTGAATATAAAGTTCAGATGCCATTTCATAATTGCCCAATATTTTTTCTTTAGAGGCATCGTGAAAAGTATGTTTAAATTTCAATTCTTCTTTTTCAGGGAGGGCATTTTTATCTTGATTCGGATTTGAAGAAACATCTTTAGATGTTTTGCAGCCAATAAAAATGAATAAAAACAACAGCACGAAGGCTGTTGTTTTAAAGAAAAGAATGTAGAAATGTTTTATTTGATTATTATTCATTTAAAGGATTGCCAGGCAACAATTTATATAATTACATTATAGTCACCTATACTCAACTCGTCTGCTTTACCCCTGTACTCAACGTGGTTCCCCACCATGGTATTGGTTATGTTTGCAGATTCTATTTTGGTATTGGTTTGTATTATACTATTTTTAATGATGCTGTTTTCAACCGTTGAATTGTTACCTATTGAAACGTGAGGGCCAACAACGGAATTTACCAACTTTACATTATCGCCAATAAAACAAGGCTCATTGATGATAGAGTTAATATTTACAACAGAACTCGACACCAAATTGTTTGCTTTATTAAACTCCAGAACGCGCTGATTAGTATAAACCGTGGCATTTTTATTTCCGCAATCCAACCATTCGCTTACTTTACCGGGTGTAAACTTGGTACCCTTACTTTTCATATTTTCGAGGGCGTTGGTAAGTTGATATTCTCCTTTTTCCTTAATATCATTATCCAAGAGATACTGAAGTTCACTTTTCAAATAGGCACCATCCTTAAAATAATAGATACCGATAATAGCAAGGTCTGAAACAAATGTCTCGGGCTTTTCAACAAAATCGGTGATAACATTATCGCTATTGAGTTTAACCACTCCAAATGCCTTAGGATCTTCCACTTGCTGAACCCAAATAATTCCTTCTTGCGAATGATCCAGTTTAAAATCTGCCTTAAAAAGAGTATCAGCAAAAGCAACTATTGTTTTTCCATCGATAACATCACCCGCACACATAATTGCATGGGCAGTACCAAGTGCTTCTTCCTGATAAAATATGGAACCTTTTGCTCCTATGCTTTGTGCAATTGAAATCAGATTTTTTTCTACTTCAGCACCAAATGAAGAACCGATTATAAAGGCTACTTCTTCTATTGATTCATTGGCAACTGTTGCAATATCTTCTACTAAACGCTGAACGATAGGTTTACCGGCAATAGGTATTAACGGCTTAGGAACTGTTAATGTATGAGGGCGCATTCTTTTGCCCATTCCTGCCATTGGAACAATAATTTTCATGACTTGACTATTTTTTTATTATTTTAAGATTAATGATTTAATGAGTACCGGTATGCCCGAAACCTCCTGAACCACGCTGAGTGTCCAATAACTGTTCCGTATTTTTCCATTCTATCCTTTCATGGGCTGCAACAACCATTTGAGCTACCCGCTCACCATCATTTATTTGAAAAACATCATTTGAGAGGTTAATAAGTAAAACCTTGATCTCTCCTCTGTAATCTGCGTCAATAGTACCGGGAGAATTCAACACGGTAAGACCATTTTTAAAAGCTAATCCGCTTCTGGGTCTTATCTGTGCCTCATAACCAATTGGCAACTCTATAAACAATCCAGTCGGTATCAAAATTCTCTCCAGAGGCTTCAATGCCATGGGCATTTCCAAATTAGCTCTTAAATCCATTCCGGCAGATGCCAAAGTAGCATATTCAGGAAGGGCATGTTTTGATTTATTTATAATATTTACTAACATAAAAAAACTGAAATATATGCTTGAAAAAACCCAAATTAACAGGCTAAGTTATCGATTTTTTTGGTCTTTCTAAAAAATAAACAACACCAATAAAAAACATTAAAACAATGAAATTAAAAAGGTAAAGCAACATTTTATTTTCAGGCTTAATAAATAAACTAATGAAATACAAGCATGTAGCACCTAAAATATATCCAAGTCCTCTTTTTAAGTCATAATTGATAGGGTAAAACTTTTGCCCCAATACATAGGATGCAACAGTCATTGATACATAACAGATCAGCGTTGCAAAAGCAGATGCAACATATCCGAAATAAGGAATAAAAATATAATTTATCACTATGGTTAAAATTGCTCCAAATATGGCAATGGCAGCTCCATAGATAGTTTTATTGATAAACTTATACCAAATGGATTGGTTGTAATAAATACCCAGAAAAACATTTGCCATAAGCAGCAAAGGCACTATTTGTAAACCCTCCCAATAGGATTTATTTGGAATAAAATATTTTATTAAGTCGATATAGAGCATTACTCCCAGAAAAATGAAGGAGCAAACAATAATGAAGTAATTCATCACTTTTACATAAATCTCCTTGGAGTTCGATTCGTTTTTTTGAGCGAAGAAAAATGGTTCGGCAGCATAACGAAAAGCCTGTATGAATAATGTTATTATGATAGAAACCTTGTAACATGCGCCATAAATCCCAATCTGAGTCATGGTGGCTACTTCGCCCAATTCATCAAACAACATGCGCTTAAGCATAATGCGATCGATAGTTTCGTTAACAATGCCCGCCAAGCCGGCAAGCAAAAGTGGCCAACCAAAACCAAGCATCTTAATTAACATTGGTCTCTCAAATCCTTTTCGACCATTCCATAGTTCCGGGAGCATTAGCCCGAACTTAACAACACTTGCTATAAGGTTTGAAATAAAAACATAACCAACTCCAATGTGTGGATTATAGAAAGTGTCAATTAACCAATTGGTATCTCCCGATTGAAAATGTGGCATACAATATCCCAGAAAGAAAACATTGAGAACAATATTCACCAGAACATTTGACATATTTATGAATGCAAAGCGCTTGGCCTTTCCCTCCGATCTCAACTTTGCTAGGGGTATAGACCCGAAAGCATCAAGACCAACGATAATTGCGAACCATATAACATATTCGTTATGATTTGGATAACGCAACCAATCGGCTATTTGCTGAGAAAAAATTATTGCTGCAGATATGAAAACTGTAGTGGAAACAAAGAGAGAAAAAACAGCGGAAGAAAATACCGATTTATTATTCTCTTGATCTTTGTTGATAAAACGAAAAAAGGAAGTTTCGAGACCGTAGGTCAGTAATACAACCAAAAAAGCCACGTAGGAATACATTTCAGTAATTATCCCAAACTGATGGGGAATAAAAACAGCTGTATGAAGCGGCACTAACAGGTAATTGAGAAACCTACCCAGTATGCTACTCAACCCATATATTGCTGTTTGACTTACAAGTTTTTTAAGTGACATCGAACTGCGTTTCTGGGTTATGAATTAAATACAAATCCTTGTTTTTGAAAAAAAGCAAGATAGAATGAATTGCTTTTTTTCAAAAACAATTCATTTATAGAAACCACAAAAGTTAAAAAACGACTAATTGCCATTGAAGTTGGCTTTTCTTTTTTCAAGAAATGCAGCTGTACCTTCTTTAAAATCATCGGTTCCAAAACAGTTACCAAATTCAGCAATCTCCACTTCAAAACCGTTCACCCCATCTATAAAACGTGCATTGATCGCTTTAATGGCACTAGAAATTGCTGCCGGCGACTTAGTAATGATTTTAGAAGCTATCTCTTCGCATTTTTCAAGCAATTGCTCAATGGCTACAACGTGATTAACAAGCCCGTGCACTAGAGCTTCTGATGCCGTAATCATATCGGCAGTCATGATCATCTCCATAGCCTTGCCTTTTCCAACAAGCTGAGGTAAGCGCTGCGTTCCTCCATAACCGGGTATTACCCCCAAAGAAACCTCGGGCAAGCCCATCTTGGCATTTTCTGACGCAACACGTATGTGGCAAGACATAGCCAATTCCAAACCACCGCCAAGTGCAAAACCATTGACAGCCGCAATCACGGGTGTTTTTAAGTTCTCTATTAAATCGAAAAGTTTTTTTTGACCTTCGGCACTCAACTCTTTTCCTTGGGATATTGAAAAATTAGAAAATTCAGAGATGTCAGCACCGGCAACAAATGCTTTTGTGCCGCTTCCAGTAAGAATGATCACCTTAATGGATTTATCAGCCTCTGCACTTTTAAATGCCAAGCTCAATTCATTTATTGTTTCTTTATTAAGTGCGTTTAATTTATCAGGTCTATTGATAGTGATTATTCCTAAACCGTTTTTGTTTTCAAAAAGAATATTATTGTAATTCATTGTTTTCAAATTTATTATTTTAACCTAATTATGAAGCTTTTTTGTATAATCTCCAAAGATAAAATTAATGATTCAACAAAAAGGATCAACTTAAAAATAAATTAAGATTTAGCTCCTTCTGTTTCATTCTGACAAGGGTATTGTAAAATAAAAAGTAGTCCCCTGGTCTTTGGAGGAACTAAACCAAATTTCACCGCCCATATTTTCAATAATATTTTTAACCATGGTCAAGCCTAATCCCATACCTGTATTTTTAGTAGTGAAATTTGGACTGAAGATTTTATCCTTTAATTCATCACTTATACCTTGGCCATTATCTTTTACCGCGACGATAAAAGCATTTTGACTTTTTTCTATTGAGATTACTATTTCTGGTTTTTTAAAATCGGCCACTGATTGCGCTCCATTTTTAATCAAATTATTAAAAACTCTGATTATCTGATCCTTATCTGCATTAACAAGAATATTTTGAGCCTGAGAACTATTTTCGAAAACTAATTTTATCGATAAATTTTCATTATCAGCAAATAAAACCATTACATTTTCTATGATTTCAATCAAATTTAACAGCTCCGTTTTGGCCTTAGGCATTTGTGCAAAATTTGAGAATTCACCTGCAATATGCACCAAAGCATCAATCTGCTCGGTAAGTGTTTTAATGTATTTCTCTAGGCGCAAATCAAAATCAGGAGCTTTATCTTTCCAAGCCCTTTCAATAAGCTGTGCCCCCAGCTTTATGGGGGTTAAAGGATTTTTTATTTCATGTGCTACCTGTTTAGCCATCTCGCGCCATGCTGATTCACGTTCGGATTTAGCCAGTCTGTCTGCACTCTCCGATAAGGCTTCCACCATTCGGTTATACTCATTTATTAGTTTTCCAATTTCGTCTTTACCCTTCCATTCTATCAGCTCATTGGCTTTTCCCAGCTTGACACCTGACAATTTTGACTTTATTAATTGAAGAGGTTCTGTTATATACCTGGATATAACCAATGCTATTACTGCAGAAAAAACAAACAAAATCATATACATGTTTATCAAGGCTGATAAAAAAACAGAAATCTCTTCTTCCAAATCGCTCTGCTTGGAAAAATAGGGCAAGTTCAAATATGCTATGGTTTCTCCGTAGGCAGATCGAACAGGGCAATAAGCAGAAAAATAAGTCAAACCTCCGATTTTCTCCTCCTGAACAAATTCAGTTCTACCCTCTGAATTCATGTTTTTGTATGCTTCTGAATTCATCTTTCTATCAATTAATCCCAAATCAAAAACTTCTTTTCTGGAAGAAGAAATTAAATCTCCATTTAAGTCATACAAATTGATGTCGGAGAAAAAAACTCCTGAAAACTTTTGGAGAAAAAAAGAAAAATAATCCGCTGTATTTTGGTCTATGTATCTTATATCTGCTGATTTATCCTGTATCTCCGTCAAAACAGATTTAATTTTTTCACTTAGCATTTTGTGGTTTTTCTCCTTGTACTGATTTTTTATAAAAAAAACAGATCCAAAACCAATCAACAAGGATGAAAAAATAACAATGCCTATTATTAGAATGGGAATCTTGTTTTTCAACTCGCGCCAAAAGAAATTAAACCCCTGAGGCTTTTGCCGAATCAATAAAATCAATAAAACGATAAAACAATAAAAGACAAACAAAAATGAAAATGTGGTTAAATATTCTAACC
>CANHPJ010000012.1 GCA_947462515.1 Bacteroidota bacterium
AAAGCCAGGCAGGTTGAAAAGATTGTTTATGTGCGTCACCGAAATTTTACCCTCGAAGGCATTTATCAGGCCAAATGTAGCTGTAAAATTTTTCCACAAGATACTGCAGCTTACTACAGTTCAATTGCCGCTTCCAAACTTAATCAAGATGAAGTTATAATTTCAGATATTCTACCCAATAAACAATTGCTGCTAAATGCATTTTTGAATGGTAATACCAGTCAAAAGTTTTATTTTCAAAATAAAATTTTTTCCGATACCCTATATACCGGAAATGCTCACATCAATGATTTGGGCGATCAGATATATGTTGAAGTTTACCTGCAATCAGCTTCTTTTAAGGATACCTGTTCTGTATTCCTGAATAGGTAGTCCATAGATTATACCTTATTAAGGTATTAATACGCTAAGTGAAAGCGGACAAATCTCTATGTTTAATTCCTCTCCTGCGTTAATTGGCTCTCCATCTATCTGCGATATGGGGTTATTTTGAGTTATTTTAATGCTTTTGCAGGTATAGGTTTCCGTGTATTTCGATAAATGTAGTTTTTTATTGAAAAGTTTAATGATGATATTTCCAATGGACCATAAAGGGAATCTTTTTAAGATGGTAACATTCAATAATTGATCATCGATAATTGCTTCCGGAGCGATATAGGCATTGTTTCCAAATTGAGAACAGTTTGCAACTGCTATTAAAAAAGCTTCTTTTTCAAGGGTTTCGCCGTCTATTGATAGCTTGTAATTATCATGCTTATATTGGAAAAAATGTTTTGAAATTAATTTTATATATCCTGATAAACCTCTGGTTTTCAGCTTTGAAAATTCATGCGCTATAAAAGCGTCAAACCCACAACCGGCAATCATT
Organism: Bacteroidota bacterium; assembly: GCA_947462515.1. GTDB lineage: Bacteria > Bacteroidota > Bacteroidia > JACCXN01 > JACCXN01 > CANHPJ01. Next base: position 869 of record CANHPJ010000012.1, read on the forward strand.
ACAAATGGTATGTTATTGACTTTGGCCGTATCTATGGTAAGTTTTTTTCGAAAATTGATCAGAGCCAGCGATTTTGTAAGATTCATCGGTATTTTAAGGTGTCTTGCTATGCCATTGCCCGATCCGGTAGGAATAATTGCTAATTTAACATCGGTATTAATCAGTGCGCAGGCAACTTCATTTACCGTTCCGTCTCCGCCAACAGCCACAACAAAAGCTACGTTTTCTTTCACGCACTCCTCTGCTATTCGGGTGGCATCTTTTGGAGCATTTGTGTATTTAAATTTTATTTCAAAGATTTTTTTGTCAATAACCTGGTCCACTAAGCTTTCAATTTTTTTTTGTCTGCCCAGTCCCGAAATAGGGTTAATAATAAATACAAGTGTTTGTTTTTTCAATTTACTGCTTGCTTATTATTTATTAAGGAATAATTATAGGTTTGAACTATTGACTTTATTTTTCTTTCAAGGGAGTCAATAGATGAGGCTTTGGTTTTCAAGATATTATTGCTTAATAAACTGTCTTTTCTATATTCATAAAGGCTAATGCTATTTTCAGCGGTCACTTTTAACAGGTACTTGTCTGTTATAAGCTGATACTCTTCATTCATAAAGTTAACCGCAAAACCTTCGTTTTCTTTTTCAAAAATACTCTGACCAAAGCAAAATAAAGGCTTAGAGTAATTCAAATAATGCATTACTGATGGTAAAATATCTATTTGCTGGGTTGTTTTATCGTATGTTCCTTTCAGGCTGCCATCAGGTCGGTAATAAAGAATTGGTATTTGATACATCCCCAAGTTATTGCTGTAGAATTTATCATCCGAAACTCCCGTGTGATCTGCTGTTATTATAAATAATGTATTTTCATACCAGGACATTTTTTTCGCCTTTGTAAAAAACGCTCTTAAAGCGAAATCGGCATATTGTATGCTGATTGGAAGGCTTTGCTTGCCATTTCCAAATTTGGTTTTATGTTTTTCGGGTATGGTATAGGGGTGATGTGATGAGAGTGAAAAGATGCAACTAAAAAAAGGCTGACTTTTCTTCGCCAATTCATCGGCATAATAGCTAAAATAAGGTTCGTCAAAAATCCCCCAGTTGCCGTCATAATCTTCTTCTTTTCTGTATTCGTTTTTTCCAAAGTATTGTTCAAATCCTGCTGCTTTACTATAAGCATCAAAGCCCATAGTACCATTTTTTCCCCCATGATAAAATGAAGTGTTATAGTTTTCGCTTTTAAGTAATGATGGCAAACTATTGGCCTTGTTTCCTATGTATGGCGAATTGATAAATGGTGTATTCATTAAGCCCGGTAATGCTGAAACAACTGAAGGTATGCCATCGATGGATTTTTTTCCGTTGGCATAAGCATTGGTGCAAACAAGTCCACTACTCATAAGTGAATCAAGAAAGGGAGTCGCACTAGGCTTTCCGCTCAGGGATCCTACATGTTCTTTAGAAAAACTTTCCATGATTATTAAAACCACGTTCAGCTTCGCAGTATCTTCTCTATATGCCTTATAGGTTTTTATGGGATTATAATACATCAGTAACTTTTTATCATCATAATAATGATGTTCCGTCAAATATTCTGCCGATATAGTTTTGAGGATGGTGAAAGGAGTATTCAATATTAAAGGAATATTTTTTGCTTGGGTATACAATCCCGCTGAGTTTATTCTCAAAGGTTTAAGCTGAAGTCCACCACGCATGGTAACGATTGATAGTCCCAAACAAAAAACACCAATAACGGATTGGTTAAGCGTGTTTTGTATTAATTCAGGATTTAGATTGTTTTTTTTTGTTTTTCTGTATAGGTATTCACTTAAAACAATTAACAATATGACTAATAAGAAAATATACCAGAAATCTTTTAAAAACTGAGGTATCAGGCCAAGCAGGTCATTGCCCGTAGTAGCCAATGAAAAAATGTCGAATGTTGATCTTTTTCCGGTGTATTTAAAATATTCAATGTCTATGCAGTTAAATACAATCGATAATGTATTTGATATGTGAAATAAAAGGTGTAAAATTTTTATATATAAAGTATTATCTCTTGTTTTAAGCGGAACAATATGAAGTATTATAAACAGGGAATGGACAAAGAAAATAGCCGATAAATCGAATTTTAATGCGTAAAAGAAAATGCTAAGGTCAATATCTTCAAAGGCTGAATAATTAAATGCCAACATTAATAATCGACATAATGTAAACATTACCAGACTTATTGAAAGTCTTTGAATCAGACCAAAAATATGAGGGAAGGAGTTTTTAAACACGCTGCAAAGGTAATATTAAATACTATTTTAGTAACGGGAGTAATTCTTTATTTTTAATTTAGCCATAAACAAAATAAATAAATTTCTTTGGGTTAGATATGAATCTGATTAACAGGATATTTTTTTTGATCATTATTTCTTTTTTTGCTACGTCTTTCATCGTTGATGATGATTGCGAGGAAATAAAGAAAAAACCTATTGAAAAAAATTGGAAATTGATCTGTATCCTAAGCAAAGAGAAAAAAAGAATCAGCTGGCCTAAAAAAGACCATTACCTCGAATTCAGGAAGGATTCTCTGGTGAAACTGTCCCTAGATATCAATGTTTGCAACGGTCTTTATTATGAATTGGATTCCAATAGAATTTTGATCAATGTAAAAGATTGTTCCATACAATGTTGCGATGGTTTTACAGCTCTGAATTTTGCCGATGCCTTCCCCGATACTTTTTTCTATAAATTGACAGTAGATTCCCTTGAATTAAATTCTACTCGTTATTCCATATTGATGAAAATCTAACCCTTCAATTTTTTCGATGCTTAGTTTCGAAAATTCTGGCATAATTATTTGATATGCTTATTAGAAACTAATCTTTTTAAAGATGAAAATAGTTAAGCATTCTAAATCAAAATGGACAAATAGCTTAAAAAATGGTCATGGTACCATTGCCTTGGGAAGTGGTTCTTTTCATGGAGAATTTACCTATAATTCAAGGTTCAATTATGAAGAAGGTACTAATCCTGAAGAGTTGCTTGCTGCTGCTCACGCATCCTGTTTCACAATGGAATTGCTAAGTATACTGGAAAAAAATAAGTTTACCCCAGATTTTATTGAAACAGATGCTTACGTCTATTTGGAAAAAAATAATGATTTGATTGGTATCTCCAAAATTGAGTTAGTAACTCATATTAAAGACTCATCTATCGATGAGGAAGATTTTTTAAAGTTTGCTGAAACAGCAAAAAATTGCATTATTTCAAGGGCATTGGCTGTTAAAATTGAAATTAAAACAGTGGTTTTGAAAAATGAAGAGGCTTGGCGCTTATAGTGAGACAATTACAAATGTTGGGCTTGATTAATAGACTTTAAAAATGTCATCTTACAGTTTTATGTTGAAATGATTATTTTTTGGTTTTTCCATGATGGAATTGCCTATGGTGGAATCTTAGGTTGATAAATTTAATTAAAGGTCTTTTGTCTGTTCGCAGTATTTCAAGACTATCTTTTGAGAAGAACTATTAAATTAAAAACCAAAAATATTGATTTATTTATATGGCTTTACTACTATTTCTTGCGCCGAAGCATTAAATAAACAATTTTTTTTTTTATTGGTAGTATTTCAAGGCTGTTTCTTGTCCGTCAAAAACAGCATAGGTATTGTAGTTTATCCATTCACCCAGATTTATATAACGCGCTGTTTCCGATATTTTTAAATCTAAGGGAAGGTGTCTGTGTCCAAAAATAAAATAATTTATTTCCGGATTTTTAATCAACATGTCCCTGCTATAGGTATAAAGCCATTCTTTTTCTTCTCCCATAAAGATTTCATCTTTAGGCCCATTGGCTTTACGGCTCGATCGGCTGAAGAAATTAGCTAAGCCGATACCAAAATTCGGGTGCAGTCTAGCAAACAGCCATTGGCATAATGAATTGGAAAAAATTCGCTTAATTATTTTATATCCGTAATCTCCCGGTCCCAATCCGTCGCCATGACCTAAATAAAATACCTTGCCTTGTATGGTTTTTAAAATAGGCTCACGGTGTATGCAGATATTAAGTTCCTTTTCAAAATAATCGAAAACCCACATGTCGTGATTTCCTGTAAAATAATGAATCTTAATGCCCGAATCACTTATCTCGGCCAACTTGCCCAGCAGTCGCACAAAACCCTTTGGCACTGCTGTTTTATATTCAAACCAAAAATCGAAAACATCGCCCATCAGGTAAATTTCATGTGCGTCAAGTTTTATTTCATCCAGCCATCTTACAATTAATCGCTCTCGCTTTAGGCTGCTTTCATAATTGGGAACACCCAAGTGAAAGTCTGAAATAAAATATGTTTTTTTGCCTTGTTGCATTGCTGTTTTAAAATGCTAATGAATAATGAAGACCTTTTGGTTCCATTTTGCGGTAAATTTAAGGTTTTAACTTAATTATTATAATTATTTTTCCGGCTTAAATTCCAGGTCTCTCAGAGTTGTTTTAAATTATGATTTCATCTATGTTTTTTAAAGTTTTATCTAAAATAAGGCTTTATAAATTTCTAACCCTTTTAAAAGCTTTAAACTTTTTGAAAATTAAACTCACCATAACCTACGAAAAATAAACACATTAAAATTCATTGATTTGTTATGGAAAAATTATTGTTTAACAAAGAAGTTGGATTTGTAGCTTGAATTCAGCTTTTCAAAATGAAATAAAAAAATATAATGCTTAAAATTTTTAGAAGGCCTTTTCAAAACAGAATTTTGTAAATCTTTTTAAAAAGTTTTTTATCTGATTATTCCTTTTCTTAATTTGGTTTTAAAAGATAATTAAGCTGTAAGTTTCTGCAAGGAATCCATAAACTAAAAAGCCTTTTGCACATGGTACAAAAGGCTCTAAAAATATCAATTAAAAAAAATTAGTAGGCAAACAAAGGAAGGTCGCTCATTAAAGCGTTTACTTTCTTTTTTACTTTGGCAATATTTTTTTCGTCTTCTACATTGGAAAGTACTTCATCTATCAAGCTTACAATTTTGGGTATTTCTTTTTCTGTAATACCTCTTGAAGTTATGGCGGCTGTTCCAATTCTTATTCCGGAGGTTATAAACGGAGATTTATCATCGAAAGGAACCATGTTTTTATTTACCGTAATATCTGCTTTAACTAAAGTGTTTTCGGCAATTTTTCCATTCAAGTTTTTTGACCTCAAATCAATAAGCATGCAGTGATTGTCTGTTCCACCGGAAATGATATGGTAACCCAGATCAATAAATGAGCTGGCCATTAACTTGGCATTTTTGGTAACCTGAACCATATAATCAACAAAACTATCTGATAAGGCTTCCCCAAAGGCAACTGCCTTTGCAGCAATTACATGCTCTAGTGGGCCTCCCTGAACTCCCGGAAAAACAGAACTGTCCAATAAGGAAGACATCATTCTTATTTCTCCTTTAGGAGTGGTAATCCCAAAAGGATTTTCAAAATCTTTACCCATCATGATCATTCCACCTCTTGGTCCTCTTAAGGTTTTGTGTGTGGTGGTGGTAACGAAATGACAATGAGGAATAGGGTCGTTCAATAAACCCTTGGCAATTAATCCGGCCGGGTGAGCAATATCTGCTAGTAATAATGCACCAACTTTATCAGCTATCTCACGCATGCGCTTGTAATCCCAGTCTCTGCTGTATGACGATGCGCCTGCTATAATTAATTTTGGTTTTTCTTTTTTGGCAATCTTTTCCATGTTATCGTAATTGATAACTTCTGTACCTTTTTCCACACCATAAAAAGTAGCGTGGTATAATTTACCCGAAAAGCTAACCGGTGATCCATGAGTAAGATGTCCTCCATGAGAAAGATCAAAACCCAATATGGTATCTCCGGGCTTCAATACAGCCATTAGAACTGCTGCGTTTGCTTGCGATCCTGAATGGGGCTGTACGTTTGCCCATTCTGCGTTAAATAAGGATTTTGCCCTGTCTATAGCCAGTTGCTCTACCTTGTCAACCACCTCGCAGCCACCGTAATATCTTTTATTTGGATATCCTTCGGCATATTTATTTGTCAATACCGAACCCATAGCCTGCATAACCTGTTTGCTTACAAAGTTTTCAGATGCAATTAGTTCAATACCATGGGTTTGTCTTGCTTCTTCTTGTTTTATCAGATCAAAAATAGCTTTGTCTTTTTTCATCTTTATATAAAGGATATAAGTTTAATTTTAAAGAATAGTTTGTAAAAGTAACTATTTAATCACTATTCGATTTCTTTTTATTGCTATTTTTTTGCTGTTTTCATCCTTTTATTGTTTTTTGAATGTGCTGGCATTTCAATCCGGCTTATTTGACAACAATTAGACCATTCGTGCTATCAAGTGTCATAAAAACCAAAACTTTAAACTTCAAAATTTAATCCATTTTAAAAATTCATATATATTTGTGTTATGCAAGAAATGATACTTATCCTCGATTTTGGTTCTCAGTATACTCAGCTTATTGCACGAAGAGTGAGAGAACTTAATGTATATTGTGAAATACATCCATACAGTTATATTCCAAAAGAAACAGCCAATATTAAAGGCGTGATTTTTTCAGGAAGTCCTTTTTCGGTTAGAGATGCCAACGCCCTTAAGCCTGATGTAGATTTTTACAAAGGTAAATTCCCATTGCTGGGTGTTTGCTATGGCGCTCAATTGCTTGCCAGCAATTATGGGGGAGAAGTGCTTCCTTCCAAAATTCGTGAGTACGGCAGAGCCAACCTCAATTATTTAAATACTTCTCATAGTTTAATAAAAGGCATGAGCCAAAATTCCCAGGTTTGGATGTCGCATGGTGATACCATTTCTACCATTCCCGATAATTATGAGATCATATGCAGTACTCAAGATGTGAAAGTTGCAGGATATCATATCACCGGTGAAAAGACCTATGGTATTCAGTTTCATCCTGAAGTATATCATTCTTCTGAGGGGACAACGCTTTTAAGAAATTTTGTGGTTGATATTTGCGGCTGTTCCCAAAATTGGACTCCCGACTCCTTCATAGAAACAACGGTGAATGGTCTTTCAGAAAAACTTGGTAACGATAAAGTGGTGCTTGGTCTTTCCGGCGGTGTAGATTCTTCTGTTGCTGCTGTGCTGCTTAATCAGGCAATAGGCAAAAATCTGTATTGTATTTTTGTCGATAACGGTTTATTACGAAAAAATGAATTCGAAAATGTTTTGAATTCATATAAAAATATGGGTTTAAATGTTAAAGGTGTTAATGCCAAACAACGTTTCTACGATGCTTTGGCCGGCCTTTCAGACCCGGAGTTAAAAAGAAAAGCCATTGGGAGGGTATTTATCGAAGTATTCGATGACGAAGCCCATCAAATAGAGGACGTTAAGTGGTTGGCGCAAGGTACCATTTACCCCGATGTTATTGAGTCGGTTTCTGTTAAAGGTCCTTCTGCAACTATCAAATCGCATCATAATGTTGGTGGATTGCCAGACTTTATGAAGCTTAAAGTGGTAGAACCTTTAAACACCTTGTTTAAAGATGAAGTAAGAAGAGTAGGAAGAGCTCTAGGAATGCATGAAGATCTTTTGGGTCGTCATCCTTTTCCGGGCCCGGGACTAGCCATTCGTATTTTAGGCGAAATTACTCCTCAAAAAGTAGCTACCCTGCAAGAGGTAGATGCTATTTTTATTGATGGACTTAAATCTGCCGGGCTTTACGATTCAGTTTGGCAGGCCGGTGCAATATTTTTGCCGGTACAGTCAGTTGGGGTGATGGGCGATGAGAGAACTTACGAAAATGCTGTTGCATTAAGAGCAGTTTCTTCTACAGATGGGATGACCGCCGATTGGTGCCATTTGCCTTATGAATTTTTGGGTAAGATTTCAAATGAAATCATCAATAAAGTTAAGGGCATTAATAGAGTTGTTTACGATATTAGTTCAAAGCCACCAGCAACTATTGAGTGGGAATAGAGTTTTTGGATTAGATAAGAATTTTGATTGTTTTTAATCTTTTGTGGTGTTTTTTGCTTAACTTAAGCTGACTGAAATTAAGATTTTAAATCGGATCATCAAATACCAAAAAAATATTCAGTTTCAAGATATAGTCTACCCATGTGCAATTTTCCTTCATATAATTTTTTATACAAACTAAACCTAATCAGGTTTAGTTTGTCATTTATTGCCATATTGTTTTTTTCTGAAGCCTTCGCCCAGGAACAAGCTCCCATAATAGAGATTATCAATGGCAATAAGTACTATATACATAAAATAGAAAAGGGAAATACCCTATACGCTATTTCTAAAAAATACCTCATTGAGATAGATGTTTTAATGGAAGAAAATCCTGCTATTAAAGAGGGATTTAAGATCGATCAGGTAATTAAAATTCCTGTTCGAAGACAAAATAAAAATCTCGAAAAAGCCAATACACCTGCTATTAAGGCCGACAATATGCTTCATGCTATTGAAAAAGGTCAAACTTTATACTCGCTTTCCAAATTATATAATATCGATTTAGCGGCATTGGTTGAGGCTAATCCCGGTATCGAAAATGGTATGAAACTTGGACAGATCATTACCATACCGGTGATAAAGGTAAAGGATATCACTCCAGCGGCTTCACTGCAGGCCAAAGAAGATCTTTTATTACGCCATCAGGTTGAAAAAGGGGAAACGTTGTATTCTCTAGCGGCAAAATATCAGGTTTCTGCCGATTCCATTAGTATCATCAATAATGGTATTCCAGCCGGACTTAAGGTAGGTGAAAGTATCATTATACCTAAAAAAGACCTTAAAAAAATTCCTGTTCCCAAATCCGAAGCAAAGCAGGATTCTATATCCAGATTCATAAAGCGTAAAATCAAGAACACTTCCGGAGTCGAAGATTCCTTAAGATTAGAAACCTATACTGTTGGTTTATTTTTACCTTTTTATCTCGATGAAAATCAAACTCTTAATGAAAATAAAAAGGAATTTGAAAAAGATGTCATCTCTCCTAACTCCAATATTGGATTATCATTTTACGAGGGCTTTTTATATGCCCTGGATTCCTTGAAGAAAGAAGGGCTTTCTGTGAGGTTGTTTGTATATGATGCCGGTAAGGATCCCTCCCTAATAAAGGACTTATTGAATAAACCGGAAATGTCTGAAATGGACTTGATGATTGGTCCTTTATATGCTCCGGGTTTTTCTGTAATGGCTGATTTTGCCATGAGTAAAAAAATCAACATTATTTCGCCTTTCTCCAATAACCTGAATATAGTAAACAACAATCCTTATGTAAGTAAGCCTACCTCTTCGCAAAACACCCGAATTAAAGAAATGCTGGCTTACATATCCCGAAACTTTTCTAAGGAAAATTTAATATTACTGAATTCAAATTCAGAAACAGATAAAGATTTGATGAGTGTTAGCTCAAGTACCTGCAAATCATTATTCAACGGTAAATCCTTTAAGGAAATTTCGTATCAGGAAGCTAAAATGGCCGGCCTAAAGGCTAATTTAAGTCTATCTCAAAATAATGTAATTATTGTCCCTTCTGTCGATCAGGCATTTGTTACGCAGTTGATAACAAATATCAACTATTGGACCAGAGAATATAAAATTACCCTGGTAGGTCTCGATAACTGGATAGATTTTGATAATTTGGATATGACCTATCTTGATAAATTAAATACGCATTTTCCTACCTCATTCCACGTTGATTACGACTCGGTAGAGCTCAAAAATTTCATGAAAAAATATAGAGCTAAATACTATGTCGATCCGGATCATTTTGCAATGCAGGGATTCGATATCGGATATTATTACCTCTCAGCGCTCTTGAATAATGGCCTAAACCTCGAAAAAAGTTATGCCGAAACAAAGTTTAAAGGGCTTCAAACCATTTTTAATTTAACTAGATTAGGCAGTGGTTCAGGGTTCGAAAATCATGGTATTTCAATTATGAAGTATGATGATTTTAAATTGATAAAAGTTAATTAATATCAAATGAGTTTGGATAAAAATGAAATAAGTGATTGGTTCAAGTCCTTGCAGGATGATATATGTCAATCACTTGAAATAGCTGATGGCAGTGCAAAATTCCAGACCGACAATTGGAATCGCGAAGAAGGCGGTGGAGGAAGAAGTCGTATCATTCAAAATGGATCGGTTATTGAAAAAGGTGGAGTTAACTTTTCTGCCGTATATGGAGAATTACCCGAAAACATTAAAAAAGCTCTTAAAGTAGATGGAAATCAGTTTTTTGCAACAGGTGTTTCCATTGTTATTCATCCAATAAATCCATTTGTGCCTATCATTCATATGAATGTTAGGTATTTCGAAATCATCAATCCCGATGATGAAAATAGAGGTGCCAAAAAAACATGCTGGTTTGGCGGTGGAATTGACTTAACTCCACATTATGTTTTTGAAAATGATGCGCAATTTTTTCATAAGTCGTTAAAAAATGCTTGCGATAAATTTGATGCCACTTACTATCAGGAATTTAAAAAATGGGCCGACGACTACTTTTATATTAACCACCGAAACGAAACCCGCGGTATTGGTGGTATATTTTTTGACAGACTTACCGAAAACGAAAAGTTTTCAATAGAAAATCGTTTTGAATTTGTAAAGGAAGTAGGCCTTACTTTTGCCCCTGTGTATACTAAATACATGGATTTACATAAAAATGATTCTTTCTCCGATGAAAATAAACAATGGCAAATGCTACGTAGGGGTCGCTATGTGGAGTTTAACTTAGTTTATGATAAAGGTACCAAATTTGGTTTGGATACCAACGGCAGAATAGAATCTATATTAATGAGCCTACCACCTTTAGCCTCTTGGCTTTATGATTTTAAACCCAAGTCAGATAGTAAGGAACAGCATACGCTAAACCTATTGAAAAAGGACATCACTTGGGTAAGTTAATTTACGTATTCAACTATTATCTCCATATTTCAAAATATAACAAAAACTAAATATACATCCTCATGAAGTTAACATGCACCGTATTTTCATTTATAATTGTTTTGATTGTTTTACTGCAAGCCTGTGAGAAAGAAGGCGGTAATGAAACAAATATTAGTGCTTTCAGCAGTAAAAAGAGTCATAATATGGGTCAAAACTGTATGAGTTGCCATAAAAATGGGGGAGAAGGCGAGGGATGGTTCCTTGCTGCCGGAACCGTTTACGATTCACTTAAAACAAGCACTTATCCAAATGCTACCGTTAAATTGTTTACTGGGCCAAATGGAACTGGTACCTTAAAGCATACTCTTCAGGTTGATGGATTAGGTAATTTTTATACCACTGAATCTATTGATTTTGGCACTGGTTTATACCCAGCTGTAGAGGGGAAAAATTATACCAAATATATGAGTTCATCCACTCGTAATGGACAGTGCAATAGCTGTCATGGTTCCTCTGCCGAAAAAATTTATACCAACTAACTAATAGCTTTTCCAAAGTTAACATTTGTAAAAGTGTGACTTTTGTGTATAAAAAGACTTTTGAAATTCCCATTTTTTATTGCTTTTAAGCAAATTTGCTTTTGTACAATAATGCGGTTTCTGCACTTTCAAAATAGTGTCAAAAATATTTATTTACATGGCTGTTCAAAGCTATAAATACTATTTTTTAAGGCCATATATTTGGCCAAAGTGCGTGATGGGAAGATTTGACAAAAAAAATACCAAGTTACCAACTTTAAAGTAAAAGAATTTAGAATGCTATATGAGTAAAGTGCCACTTTTCTAAATTGGTGTTTAGAAAAAGAAATTGAGTCCAATACTAAAGTTTATACAAGTTTGAGGTAAAAAAAATTAATATTTTATTGGTTGATATTTGTAAACATTTATATCAATTATTCTTTTCATTTAGTTTATTAATTTCCTTAGTCAACTCATTACTAAAAATAAAGGATCCATTGATGTTAAAATGTACATTGTCGCATAAATTTTTTGTTTGGCAAATCTCTGTTAGGAACTTTTCAGTATAAATCATTTTATTTTTTTCGGGGATTGAATTAAAAAGTGGCAATAATTCCTTTTTTTCTTCAGAAGATGTAAATGCAATAGGTAATAGAAAAATAATTTTAGTGTTTTTTTCTAGGCCATTTGCAATGGTTTTTAAAATTTCTATGTGACTAGTTTTATTAAACTTTTCATTTTTATTAATTGATTCAATATCTAATGCATTTAAATAAACAATATTGCTACTGTCACCGGAATAGCTTTTTTCTATTCTGGAGTTTGCAAGATTTGTGATTCCTAGGCTTGGATCATTAATAATATTGAATTCCTCATTTAATGAAAAAAAGTTGAATGCAAATTCACCAATATCAGTTATAAAGGTTTTGAATTCATAGTAGGAGGTTTTATTTATTGAATTATAATAGCTGATCAAGCCCTTATTAAAATCAGAATAGTTGAATATATCATAACATCTAGGGGATTTGTAGGGTTTGAATCTTGAAACTTCAATAAAAATTATGTTGTTTTTTGAAGTTGAAATTATTTTATTAGCTAATAACAAGCCATAATTCATAGGGAGGGCATTGATACCCATATTGTGAAATGTCTTGCCGGTGATTTTTCGCATCATTAATTTTTCATCAAAACTTTCTCTTATTCTGCTAGATCCAATAATATAACAAATTGAATCACTTCTTTTAGAGTTAAAATAGGGTTTATAAGAAGGGTTTTTAATGATAGTGTAATAAACACCATATCTTATTATTGAAACAAAAATAAATATGGATAAAACAAATAAAAATATCTTTATTATTGATTTTTTCATTGAAATAAAGCGCTGAAAGAGGCCGATTAGAAAATTGGTTTAAAATTTGAAATAATAAAATTTATCAGGATTTATACCCCATAATAGGATACAGGTTGAAATTGTGAAATAAAATAACCACCTCATATATGTTTTTTGTTCACCTATAAAGTCTTCAATACTTTTGTTATTTGCCAAACGGTAAATAACATCCATTAAAAGGAACATGATAATTAGTTTTTTTGGGAAATGAAAGTCTATTTTGGTATCAATATTGGTAATTGCAATTAATACATCAGTTAAAGAGTTTGCCCTAAATACCAGTGCAATAAATGATGCAATAGCTACATGATAAATTGTGCCAAGAGGGTTTCTTATTTTGGCATTAATAAATTCAAAATGAGGTTTAATGTATCGTTCTAATATAATCCAGGAACCATTTAATATTCCCCAAATTGCAAACGAAATTGTAACCCCATGCCAAAGTCCGATGAGGAAAAATGTGCTTAAAATAGCTAGGTTAATTTGCCATTGTTTTTTCGCTTTTTTTGTTATTGAGAAAAAGAAGTAGTCTCTAAACCAGTGATTTAAGGTGATGTGCCAACCATTCCAGAATTCTTTTCTAGAGCTTGCTGCATATACTCGATCTTTAAAATTAGATTTAAGCTTTATGCCAAAAAAATGAGAAAGCCCTCGACTAATATCAATATAGGAGGTAAAATCGCAATATATTTGGAGGAAAAACACAAAACCTCCAAAAAGTATGTTAATTCCTTGATGCGTTTCCGGAAAATCAATGATATTGTCGGCAACTATTTTTAGTCGTTGGGCTAATACATATTTTTTAAATATTCCCCATAATATCAATCTAAATCCAAGTGAAAAATTTTGGTTAGAAAGGGAAATGTTATTTTTAAATTGTGGAATAAGAAATTTAGCTCTATGAAGCGGTCCAGCAAGAATATGTGGGAAATAACAAAGAAAAAGTAATAATAGGCCATAATTTCTTTCTGGTTTAAGGTATCCTCTTTTAATATCTATTAAATAGCTTATGCCATTAAAAGTAAAAAAGGATAGTCCTACTACGTAGTAAAACTTTTCTGACTGTACCTGAAAATCTTTTAACTTTATTAAGTTAATTAACTCAATAACAGGGTCTGCCAGTTTATAGAATAAAAGGGGTAAAAGTGCTAAAAGTATTATGAATACATATGTTATTTTTTGATTTTCTTTTTGTTTTTCAATCAAAAACCCACTAAAGAAAATAACTAAGGAGAAGGCAAATAAAATCCAGATGAATTTTTCTGCTACAAAAAAATAAAAGGCTAAACTACTCAACAATAAAGCTAGCCAACGATATTTTGTTGAATATAAAAGGAGTAGAAGTAAGGTTGTTATAAATGTAAACCCTAAAAGAATTGGGAAACTATACAACATTAATAATTAATTTTTTACAACCATTAAACTTTTTAAACCACGCATCATAATTGTTTTTTGCCAAACAGGCTGGTGCA
>CANHPJ010000013.1 GCA_947462515.1 Bacteroidota bacterium
GCAATGGGTGAAATATACCTGGAAACAGCAAAACTTTTCGGATCACGAAATATGTGTCTTTCCGGGAAACCAGTTCCTCCATTAAAGTATGAATACTCAACCCATCCGTTTTCCTTTGAACTAAAAAGAAGATCTAAACCTCGGCTCAAATTCTGCTTTAACAGATTATTTAGACACATTGTTGTAGACATATAGTCAACCGTATCTCCGCCTTTATAGTAAAACAAATAAATTAATGTGAGTGCCAATGCTCCACAAATCTTAAATACAATTGCTCTTGTATAATATTTATAAAGATAATTATCTTTTATTTTCTCTTTTGCATGCCTTTTAGACAGGAATATAATAATGAGAATATATACGCTAGCTAGAAATAAATCAAAATAATTAAATAAATGCATGCCTTAAAACAGTATTTTGATTTTATTTAAAAAAATAAGCCCAAACGTAAAATAAAGAGAAATAAATTTAATTTATAAAAATATAAAAGCTATGCTTAATCCTAAACAATTCCCGTAAAAAGTATTACAAAGATTCGAGCAACAGCCAAACAATAAGAAGATTATTAATCAAGTTTTTTTATCTTTGATTATATTTTATTCTGTGAGAATCCTTTTTATCATACCATATCCATTAAGACAAGCTCCCAGTCAGCGATTTAGATTCGAGCAATATATTGATTTTATAAATCAAAATAACATAATAACAGATTTTGCTCCATTTTTAAACTCGAAAACATGGCAAATATTATACAAACCAGGATCTAACTTTCAAAAAACGAAAGGCATTATTAAAGGGTTTCTGAATCGTTTTATTCTTTTATTTAAATTAGGTAAATATAATGCAATTTTCATCCACAGAGAGGCTTGCCCAATAGGACCGGCATTTTTTGAGTTTATAATTGGTAACATATTCAAAAAAAAAATAATTTTCGATTTCGATGATGCAATTTGGTTGCATGATGTATCGGAGGCAAATGGAAAATTAGGATGGTTGAAAAACCCTGGAAAAACAGAAAAAATAATTAAATATTCCAAATTGGTAACTGCAGGCAACGATTACCTCTCATCCTTTGCAAAAGACTTCAACTCTAATGTATTTATAATCCCAACAACAATAGACACAGATTACCATAAAAAAATAGCTGCCACGAAAAAAAAGATCACCATAGGATGGACCGGTACTGCAACTACCATAAAACATTTTGAACTCGCCTATTCTATTCTTAACAAAGTAAAAATAAAATATGGTGAAAAAATAAACATCCTGCTGATTTCAAATAAACCCGCAGAAAACGCACCCTTTGAAATTGAGTTTCAACCTTGGAATAAAGACACGGAAATTGAAGACTTGTGTAAAATAGATATTGGAATAATGCCTTTACCCGATGACCAATGGGCAAAAGGAAAATGCGGCTTTAAAGGCCTTCAATATATGGCACTTGAAATTGCAACTATTATGTCCCCAGTAGGAGTAAATTCAGAAATTATTAGCGATGGAACAAATGGATTTTTAGCTGATTCTGAAGATGAATGGCTACAAAAACTATGCTTGCTTATTGAATCAGAAAGCCTAAGGAATGAATTTGGGAAAAAGGCAAGAGAAACTATAGTAAAATATTATTCTGTAGAATCGCAAAAAAACAAATATTTGGAGATCTTGCATAATGCTGCAAAATCATGATTTAACGTTCAAAAAATCAAATAATTTAGAATAAAACTAAACGTGGTGATACTTTTCTCCTTTTAATATTGTCATAGCCCTATATAACTGCTCAACAAAAAACAATCGAACCATTTGATGAGAAAAAGTCATTTTTGAAAGAGATAATTTATAGTTTGCACGCTTATAAATTGTTTCAGAAAAACCAAATGGCCCACCTACTATAAAGACGATTCTTTTTCTTCCTGAATTCATTTGTGCCTGAATAAAAGACGAAAACTCAACGGAGTCATGCATCTTTCCATTTTCGTCAAGCAAAACCAAAAAATCAGAATCAGCAATTTTAGAAAGCAATATATCCGATTCCTTTTCTTTCTGTTTTGAAAATTCTAATTGACTAACCTTTAATGCTGGGACCTCTTCTAAAGAAAAATTCGTATAATGTTTTAATCTTTTAACATAACCTGCAATCCCTTCTATCAAATATTTTTCTTCTGTTTTACCTATAGTAATTAATTCTATATTCATAAAATCTTTGATTTTATTTCAAAATACTTTAAACTCTTATTCGAAGTTACTGAAAATCATAACATATTTTACAATCAAATTTTCTATTTTAGTATTTTAAAATTTCGTACATAACAAAATTCCTATACTCAATATTTTAAACCAAGATTTAGATGCAAAAATTACTGACATTATTTATCCTTTTTTTTTCATTATCAATAGTTTCAATCGCACAAACAGAACACAATGACCCTATTCACCAGGCCTTTAAATCAGGAAACGCCAGTGAAATATCAAAATATTTCGACTCTTCAATAAGTTTGAAAATATTAAATAAGGAAGATGTTTATAGTAAATCACAAGCGGAAATAATTTTAAAAGATTTTTTTTCTAAAAATCAGGTGAAAAACTACAATTCAAAACACAGTGGAGCTTCAAAAAATGGCGCTCAATATATTATTGGCCAAATAATTACTCCCAATCAAAATTTCAGGACATATTATTTTATAAAAAAAATTGGCGAAAGCTCATTAATACAAGAATTTAAAATTGAAAACGAAAAATAATTTTCATTTTCAATCAAGTCTTTAACAACAACTAAAAATTTGATATGGTCATTAATTCTCTTGAAAAACAAATAGAAAAATTCATCGACATGGCTTTATCCGAAGACATTGGTGATGGAGACCATTCTTCACTAGCATGCATACCGAGTGAAGCAATGGGTAAAGCCCATCTTTTAGTTAAGGATGCTGGTATACTTGCCGGTGTGGAAATAGCAACATTAATTTCTAAAAGAGTAAACCCAAATTCAAAAATTGATATTTTTATTACTGATGGAACCATAGTTAAAACAGGTGACATTGCCTTTATCATAGAAGGAAAAAAACAAGATATTCTCAAAACAGAGCGACTTATACTCAACTGCATGCAGCGAATGAGCGGAATCGCAACCCAAACCAACAGATTGGTAAAACTTATTGAAGGCACCAATGCGAAACTTTTAGACACGAGGAAGACTACTCCGGGAATTCGTTTTTTAGAAAAAATGGCAGTCAAAATTGGAGGGGGATATAATCATCGGTTTGGCTTGTATGATATGATTATGCTCAAAGACAATCATATTGACTATGCAGGAGGAATTGCAAAAGCTATTGATTCAGTTCAAAATTATCTTCTTAATAACAACAAAAAATTAAAAATAGAAATTGAAGCAAGAAATCTTAAAGAAGTAGAAGAAATTTTAATGATTGGAAAAGTTGACAGAATTATGCTTGACAACTTCACTATTCCAGATCTTGAAAAGGCGATTTCATTAATAGATAACAAATATGAAACAGAAGCTTCCGGAGGCATAACAGAAAAAACCATCATAGATTATGCAAATACAGGTGTCGATTTCATATCCGTAGGAGCGTTAACGCATAATTTTAAAAGCTTGGATTTAAGCCTTAAAGCCTTTGACTAATCAAAACCTTATACTTCTTAAAAACACTTAAAGTGAACGGAAAAAGAATTTTATACGGCACAATTAAGTTGAAACCGGTATGGAAAACTATCGATTATAGCAAAAAAATAACCTTTCCAGGACTAGATGGCTTGCCTATTTATAATGTCATTATTTTTTTTAGCAGAGCTATAAAAGGTGGTGACATCACCAACAGAGCATCTTCCCTATCTTTCAACTTTTTTTTGGCAATTTTCCCTGGTGTAATCTTTTTATTTACCTTAATTCCATATATCCCAATTGACAATTTTCAGGCAGAATTACTTCAGCTATTGAAAGAAATACTTCCTTCTAATGCTTATGAAGCAACTCAAAGCACTATTGACGACATATTAAATCAACCCAGAGGAGGGCTTCTATCTTTTGGATTTATAATAACAATCTATTTTGCTATGAATGGAGTTATTGCAATGATAAAAGGCTTCAACAATTCTTATTACGAAATCGAAACAAGAGGTTTTTTGATGCAACATGTGGTAGCATTTATTTTAGTATTTATTCTTACCATACTCCTATTAACTGCAGTGGCACTGATAATTTTCAGCAGCATCGCACTTAACTATTTTGTTGCAAAAGGAATTATTGGGGACACATCAATTATTATATTATTGGAAGCAGGAAAATGGCTGATTATTCTGGCATTATTATTTTTATGCTTCTCATTTCTTTATTATTTCGCTCCAAGTAAAAAATCAAAATTCAGATTTATTTCAGCAGGCTCGACTTTTGCTACTATTTTATCGATATCTACCTCATTGGGCTTTGCTTTTTATGTAAACAACTTTGGCCAATACAACAAACTTTACGGTTCAATTGGCACCCTGATGGTTATTTTGCTTTGGATATATTTTAATTCTATTATTCTATTAGCCGGCTTTGACTTGAATGCAAGTATAGAAAATGCAAAGAAAAAATCGGTAAACTAACTATCCTTCGATTTATAGTATTATGAAAAAGAAACTGTTTTTCATGTCTGTCAATTGATATAATATAATAAAAATCAAGCCCCTTAAAGTTTTTTAGTTAAATTCGCGACCTTACAATTTTCTATATGATTCGCCATTTTTTTTTCGCATTATTTTTAATTTTATCTACTTTTCTTTCAGCCCAAACAGCAGAAAGATTTAATACTATTGCCAAAGACAATATTTACTATTGGAAAAACAGAAAACCCAATGAAGCATACTGGCAACAGGATGTACACTATACCATTAATGCACAAATAGAGGAAAAAACAGACATCATTACAGGGTCTGAAAATCTAATTTATTGGAACAATTCCCCGGACGATTTAAACTTTGTATATTTTCACCTTTATCAAAATGCATTTCAGCCCTGCTCCTATTTAGATAATCTATACCGTAATAATGGCGTAATACCTAAATTTGGAAAATACGAATCACAAAAGCTAGGCACTGAAATTTCCTCCTTAAAAATAAACGGCAAAGCAGTTAAGACTGAATTAGACAACACCATCCTAAAAGTATTCCTTAATGAACCATTAAAAAGTGGAAATTCTATTTCATTTGATGTAGAATTTAAAACTTATTTTGATACCGGCAGCGTTCGAAGAAGAATGAAAACTTTTAATGCCTTCGGATTTAAACATTATGATGGAGTTCATTGGTATCCGAGAATTTCCGTTTATGATCAAAAATTTGGATGGACGACAGATCAGCATTTCGATCATGAATTTTATGGTGATTTTGGCATATACGATGTATCCTTAACCTTTGCATCGAATTTTGTTGTGGAAGCGACCGGCAGCCTTATAAACCAGCAAGAAGTTTTACCCAATGAACTAAGGGAAAAACTTGACTTAACCAACTTCAAAAACAAACCCCTAAACTCACCACCTTCAATAATTATCCCCTACGATTCGTTACAAAAAAAAACCTGGCGTTATCATGCGGAAAACGTGCATGACTTCGCCTTTACAGCCGACCCAACTTATAGAATTGGAGAAACTCAATGGCAAGGAATAAAGTGCATTTCAGTGGTTCAGGAACCGCATGCCGCAAAATGGCAAAATGCAGCTGAATATACTTCCAAAATAATTCAAACTTATTCGGAAGATTTTGGCCAATATGCCTATCCTAAAATGGTTGTTGCCGATGCCCAAGATGGAATGGAATATCCAATGCTTACACTTGATGGGGGCGGAGACCCTGAATACAGAGGGCTACTGGCACATGAAATTGGTCATAACTGGTTTTTTGGAATGATCGGAAATAATGAAACTTACCGTGCATTTATGGATGAAGGCTTTACTCAATTTATAACTGCATGGGCACTTAAAAAAATTGACGGCGACACTATCATTTCAGAAAAATCAGCATCAAATTATATCAACAAATACAGTAGTAAATCACTCGTAGATGACAAATCTATATATTATGGCTATCTGCGTGATGCTGTTAAAGAAGAAGACGTGTCGTTGAACACTCATTCAGATGGGTTTAACGGTACATTAAGGCATGGCGGAGGTTACAGTCATGTTTACTACAAAACTGCAACTATGCTTTATAATCTTCAATATGTATTGGGGGATAAATTATTTTCAGATGCAATGAAACATTATTTTAACCAGTGGAAGATTGCACATCCCTATCCTGAAGATTTCAGAAATTCAATAATCAACTATACCAACGTAGATCTAAATTGGTTTTTTGACCAATGGTTAGAGACTACAAAAATTATTGATTATAAAGTTTCATCCATAAAAAAAACAGATCAAAAAGAGGAGTTCCTGATAACCTTTAAGCGAAAGGGAGAAATGCAGATGCCAATTGATTTTGAGGTGATAAGCAATTCTGATTCCTCCTTTATGTTTCACATTCCAAATGGTTGGTTTGAAAAAAATACGGCAGCATCCATTCTGCCAAGATGGATAGGCTGGGACAATAAATTAAAACCAAATTATCAGGTTAAGGTTAAAATCCCTAATGGAATAAAAGATGTTATAATAGATCCATCTAACAGGTTGGCGGACAACTACATGTTAGACAACAGCAAAAAAATCCCTCTTAAAATTGCTTTTGATCATAAAATACAAAACATGGCTGATTGGAAAAACTATGAGCTTTTCGCCAGACCTGATTTGTGGTATAATGGTTATGATGGTATAAAAGCTGGTATTCATCTAAATGGAAATTATATGAAATACCATCACGTTTTTGATGCAAACTTTTGGATTAATACCGGTATACTTCAAAACTACCCCAATAACCTAAATCAAATCAATAACTTCAACACCTTCTCCTTCAGATTAAACTATAAAACTGGAATTCATAAGTTTTTAAAGAAAGGACATGTTTTATTTTCCGCTCGCTACTTAGATGGTCTAAGTAGCATTTCATCAGGTATAGAAAAATGGGACAGAAATGATAAAAACAAAATATATGTTTATTATAAATCGATGTATAGAGCTGGAAGTTCCGATTTAAATTACCTACTCTATCCAGAACTTTGGGGCGAGAAAAAATTTAACAATACCATTAATATAGGACTTGATCACAAATATCAATACCAAAAAGGAACAGGTTTAGTTAATCTAAATCTTAAATCATCCACCCTGGGCAGTGACTATGATTACTCGTACTTGAGTGTTAGCGCAATAAATAAAAATAAAATTAATAAGATTGATATAAACACAAGATTTTTCGCCCAAATCGGCAGCGGATTAAGAATTGCCAATGAATCTTCATTATACCTTGCTGGAGCGAATCCTGAAGAATTAATGGAAAACAAATTTACCAGATCAATAGGATTTATAAATAATGCCTGGGCTGGCTATGGCAACAATGTAAATCATTTTCAGCAAGCAGGAGGACTAAACTTAAGAGGATATGCTGGATATTTAGCACCATATCGTGACAAAGACGGAAACATTTTACCAACATATAAAGGGATATCAGGAACGTCATTTAATGTCGAAATTGAATTCGATGAAATATTGGCCCTCATGCCTAAAAGATTCAGGAATGTATTCAAATTTGATTCTTATTTATTTTCAGATGCAGGTCTCATTAATTTCAATTTACCTGGAGAAAAAATAAAATTGGCAGATTTTAGAATGGATGCTGGATTAGGAACAGCATTGTCAATAAAAAAATGGGGTCCGCTTCAATTGGTTAATCCCTTGGTGATTCGATTCGACATGCCATTTTTATTGAACAGAACACCGGCTGTTTCAGAAGCATTTATTCAGTATAGGTATGTGGTTGGTATTAATAGAGCTTTTTAGTGAATCGTGTTTTGACAAACTCAAAAACCATATCAAACAACTCCGGAATCAGTTTAAGTTTATAGATAATTAGAGTGTAAGCAAAAGTTATTATTCCTGAATGCACAATAATATTTAAAATTTTATTTTTCGAGTCTGGAATTATTTTATTTATAAAATAACAAACAAAAATCAGAAGTAAAACATAAACCGATCCTATATTAAAAGGCTGAAGATTAAACCGTAATTTTATAAAAACTACCTTTATGATGTTGTAAAGCAAGGCTGCCAGGGCAGTTGCAAATGCTGCACCATTAATCCCCCAGGCAGGTATGAATATTAAATTAAATAAAAAAGCAGAAAGCGCTAAGAAAATTAATATAATTGCACCGTACTTATAGTTATCAGAATTAAAAATTATCGATGTATTAGTACCAGATGCCATATTAAAAAAAGCGCTTACGCTAATTATTAGGACGACAGAATTTCCAGACCAATATTCTTGAGGTAAGAATGAAAGTAAATAGTCGATATTTATATTTATTCCTAAAAACAACAAACCACCTAAAACAATCATATATCTACTTGATTTATAGTATATTTCTTTGATTTCTTTAAAATCATTAATGGCCAAACTTGATGCAATCTTAGTCGTGGCGATTTTATCAAAGGCATTTAAAGGTGCCTCAATTACGGAAGGAATAAATGCAGCAATAGAATAAATCCCTACGAAAGAAAGCGGCAAAAATCCAGCAATCATTATAGAATCTAAATATTTTAAACCTAAGGATGCAATAGAAGCAAAAGACAGTAAAAAGCCAAAAGTCAGCATTTTAGTTAAATCAAAACTTTTTATTTTTTTCCAATCAATGATCAAACTGGGGTGACCTACTCTTATTATATAAATCAAAAGAATTAAAGTTTGTATTCCATATATCCCCACAAACAAGAAAACAAACTGATCCAGAGTAACCAATTTTAAATAGTAAACGGAAACAATTATTATAGAAAAAACACGAATTAAAACTTCATTAAGAAATGACGGAAAGGAAGATCTGAATATTGAAAAACAATAAACATTTAAAACGGTTGCCAAACCCAAAATAAAAGAAAAAGGAAAAATAAAATCAAAAAATTCCGAAAAAAGAGGAGACTCCTTTGAATATTGAAATATAAAATAACTCTTGAAAACCAGCAAAAATAATGAGACGATGATAAATCCAACTAGCGGAAATAATAGCATAAAACCAAAAAAACCATGATGTCTTTGGCTTTCATTTCGAAATAAGGGAAAAAACTTTACAGTAATGTTTGCAATACCCATTGGGAGAAAAACAGCTATTAACGATGCGAAAGAAAACAAAACCCTCGTCAAACCAATCTCCTGAGGGGTCAACAAAAATGGCTGAACTACCAATAAATTAAAAAAACCCAATAAAATTCCAAAATATGTTATTATGGTGTTTTGAATACCTTGTTTTTGAATTATTCCCATAGGTTTTTTCTGTATTATAATTTGGTCAAAAAGATTCTTTATTAAAATCTCAATGCATTTCAACAAATATAGAATTTTCAAGATTAAACATCTCTTATGCCAGCTTGTTTATTTATTGAATGGTTTCAAAAATTTGAAAGGAGCCATTCCATTTTACTGAGTCAAAACAGTGTATTACGAATACAGAATTCAGATGTAAGTTGTGCATTGAAAAAGGAAAAGTTAAACAAAGCCTAATCTTTCCTAATACTTTAAAAACAAAATAAATTTAAAAATGGCCCTATGTTTTTCTCATTTAAAATTAGAAATACTAAACAGAAGGAGTTTAAACTCTTCCAAAGTTTATTATATTTGAATTTATATTTAAAAATCCAGAAGTCTTTTTAAATAAAAAAAACTTTAACAGACTAAAAAAAACCTCTTGAGCATAAAATCAATTTAATACAAGAAAAACCTTAATAGTTTTAATTATTTTATAGATGCAGAATCCTTTAATCAAATATAACGAAGAAGAAATAACATTAGCTCACAAAATAAACAATCTCAAAAAAGAGGCGGGATCTCATTCACCAAGTATCTTCACTTTCAAACAAAAACTTCCTGAACTCAATATAAAAATTGATGCTTGTTTTCTGTCTAATCCCTATGCCACAGATCTATTTTTAAATTATTTCACAAAAGAAATAATTAATACCGGCAAGATAAGAGAACTTCTAGAATTTTACCCTTCGCAAAACCAGGTTATTTCTGAAATTCTTTCTTCATTTTTAAATGTAAATTATAAAAACATTTTTATTGGGAATGGGGCAATTGAAATAATTCAAGCGGTAATACACAACTTCACGAAAAAAAAAATATTAATAAATATCCCCACCTTTTCATCTTACTATGAATTCGTTAAACCGGGAATAGAAATTATTTATAATACACTTAAAAAAGAAAACAACTACCAACTTGAGCTTGATAAATATTTTGATTTAATAAAATCCGAAAAACCTGACACTATAGTAATCATTAATCCAAATAATCCCGATGGCGGTTATATCGAAAGCCACGACATTAGGAAAATTTTGGAAACAGTAAGAGAAGTTGCAACAGTTATTCTTGACGAGAGTTTTATTCATTTCGCATATGAAAATGACAATTTCGATCCAATATCTATGGCTGATTTAGTTACTGAATATCCCAATTTGGTGCTAATAAAAAGCATGTCGAAAGATTTTGGAATAGCCGGAATTAGGGCAGGATATGCTGTAATGGATGAAAAAAGGGTCAAAGAATTATTGGATATTGGTTTTTTATGGAACTCAAATGGCTTAGCAGAATATTTTTTTAGATTATATACGAGGGCAGACTTTGCATATCATTATAATTCGGTAAGAATCAGATATATAATGGAAACAATTGAGTTTATTGAACAACTTAAAAAAATTAAAGGTATAAGAGTTTATCCTAGCAGAGCTAATTTTATATTAATTGAACTACCTGAAAATATCAAAAGTATAGACTTTGTTACGGCGCTATTACTAAAACATGGAATTTATGTTAGGACGTGTGAGGATAAAATTGGACTTGATGGAGAATATATTAGATTGGCTTCAAGAACAAGTAAGGAAAACAAGATTATTCTTGAAAGCATAAAAAACTTATTTAAATAAAAGTTTAAAAAACGAATGTTTTTCTAAATCAATTAATGCTAATAAAAATAAAAAAATCAATAAAAAAAATATTTTTTTTCTTCTTAGAAGCTAGATTTAATTTTTGTTTTTATTATAAGATTATTCTTAACAGAAATAAAAAAATTTACATTTTTGACATTGATAATACAATTGCACATACTTGGCCTTCATTATTGGTAAAGTATGGCAGTGAAAGAGAAAGATTATTATCCCTTTCTGTATTTGTAAATATGCGTAAATTTATAATTGATCTTAAAAAAAAAAATTACATCACGTTATTTATGAGCCACAGATCCTATTTATCATATGGCTCTACGAAAACCTGGCTAAATGAAATTGGACTTTCGACAAAATGGAATGAGCTGATTTTAGTGGATTCTGTAAATAAAAAAGTTAATTTAATAGAAAACGCAAGCAATAGAGGAATTGAAATTACTTTTATTGATGACTTGTCCCATGGTCATGAATTTGGAAAGGTTATTTTTTATGAAAAAGAAATCAAAACCCTAAAAAAACTGCCAATTAAATATTTCGGCGCAGATTTCATTAACGAAATAAACACAAAAGATTATTATCCTTCAAATTTATGATATTAAACTTTATTTTAAGAAACATTCGTAGAATCCGCAGGATATACTTTGTAGGAAAAAAAATAAACTGGAAATTGTTTTTTTCGCTATACTCGAGAAATGGTGAATATGTAGTGCTTAGTCCATCAATTTTTCATGGCTTTGTTCAAAACAGCCTGGAAATAGATATACTATTGGCAGCAATACTTTGTAAAAACGAAAAAACATTTTCAATTGTAAGGGGGAAAAACTTTAAAAAAATAAAACAAAAAAAAATATTTTATTCCCCATCAGCCCTCTTCAACTATCAAAACAAATTAAATTACGCCGAAGAAGTGGCTAAAATGGTATTAATAATGGAGAAAAATGGCAATCAAGTATTTTATTCACATGATGAAATATTATTTTGGGAAAATAAGACGCATATGCATAAAATGTTTGATAAGCTATCAATAAATACTCCTGAAACAATTATTTTCAGCAACATGGAAGACTTCGAAAACTCAACACTGGAATTCCCTTGCTTATTAAAAGAAGAGCACTCACATGCCTCATTAGGACTGCACAAACTGAACAACAAGGAAGACGGCATGAAAATAATATCATCAGAAAACTTTAAAAGTAAAAATGATAATATAATAATACAACGTTTATTAAATATTAAAAAAGACTTGAGAGTGATTTTTGTCGGAAATGAGATTGTTTTAAATTATTGGAGAATAAACCCATCCAAAGAATGGAAACCAACATCAACAAGTCACGGAAGTGGGGTAGATTTTATTTTTTTTCCAGACAAATGGAAAGATCATATTACAAAAACATTTTTAAAACTCAAACTTACAACAGGAGCATTTGATATCGCTTGGCAAAATGACGACTTGGATACTGAACCATATTTCCTGGAAGTCAGCCCAAGTTATCAACCAAATCCACCAATAGATGTAAGTGAAAAAAAATACAACTACGGTGAGTACAAGAAAAAATTCATGTTTAAAAATTCATGGGATTATAACTATATAGAAATTCTATACTCTATAAAATCCAAGTATATTGAACTTTGTATTGAGAAAAAAAAAAACTATTTAAAAACAAGAAATTACATAATGTAAAATAATGAATCAAACGACAGACAAGGCAGGAGAAAAATACTGGAGCTCTTTTTGGAACATTTATGGCTTACCAAAACCAATTAATATAAAAGACAATGGAATAAACAATTTTCCAATACAAAAATTTCACGAAACATTCAAATCAATCTTTTCTGATGACGATAAGGGAAAAAAAATTCTAGAAATCGGCTGTGGAAACAGTGTTTGGCTTCCTTATTTTGCCAAGCAATTTGAATTGGACGTATATGGCATCGACTACTCTCCTTTAGGCGTAGAGACTTCAGAGCTTTTATTAAAAAGAGAGAATGTCAACGGAACAATTATTCAATCAGATCTTTTTAATCCTCCAGCTGAATTATTGAATAAGTTTGATTTTGTAATATCACTGGGAGTTGTTGAGCATTTTACGGATACGAGAAATGTAATAGAAAACATAAGTAAATTTTTAAAAAAAGATGGTTTAATAATTACAACAGTTCCTAATTTAACTTCAATAAATGGTTATTTACAAAAAAAATTTTTTAAACCTGTATATGACATTCATGTTCCATTAAATAAGGAAAATCTTGAAAATGCACATAAAATTGATGGACTTAGAATTTTAAAAAGCAAATATTTGGTTTCATTCGCAATTAGTATTGTATTAGAAAATGCGGAAAAAAAAGCTAAAAATTATCAAGCAAAGAAAATAATAGCTCTCTATTTATCAAGAATATGCAAGATATTTTGGCTTATTGAAAAAACACTGAAAATTAAAATTCCTGAAAAAAGGACATTCGCAGGAAACATTTTAACTGTGGCAATAAAAAATTGAAAAAGAAAGTTTTAATTTCATATCTAGATTTCTCATCTTTTGTAAAGAAAGATGTCTCATTGCTGAGCGATGATTTTAATATAGATACCTATCACTTCAATTGTAATAAAAAAAGCAAATTGCCCTTTGCCTTAATTCAACAGTTCTTATTTTTGATTTGGAACCTATCAAAATACAACGTATTAATTACTCAATTTGCCGGATATCACTCTTTTTTACCTGCCTTATTTGGTAAGATTTTTGGTAAAAAAACCATTATTATTGTTGGAGGAACCGATGCTGTTAGTTATCCATCAATCAATTATGGTTTTTTTTATAAAAAACCAATAAAATTTTTCATTATATTATCATACAGATTCACATCACTGATTGCCCCTAAACATGAATCGTTAATATTTTTTCTAGATACATACTATGGAATAGATTATCCTCATCAAGGAATTAAATATTTTCTACCCGCATTAAAAACACCATTTAAAGTTATTTACAATGGTTATGATCAAAAAAAATGGTCTTTTAATGGGACTAAACGAAAAAACCACTTCATTACTGTATGTGGAGGATGGGAATTTGAATTCCAGAAAACATTGAAGGGAATAGATTTAATTATAGGAATTGCGGAAAAATTTCCAAATTCTACTTTTGAAGTTATTGGAATTCCAGATAATTCTAAACTTGATAATCTCCCTGCTAACTTCATAAGAACACCCTATGTTAAAAACGAAGAATTATCTGAAAAACTAGGAATGGCAGAATTTTATTTGCAATTATCTATTTCGGAAGGTTTTCCTAATGCACTATGCGAGGCTATGCTATGCAGGTGTATCCCAATTGTATCAAATGTTGCTGCAATGCCATATATCGTTGAAAATTGCGGATTTATACTAAAAAACAGAAATCTTCAATTACTGGAAATCCTAATCAAACAGGCATTAAAATCCAACAAAGAAGAATTGGGGTTAAAATCCAGGGACAGGATTTGCATGAATTTTCCAGAATTTAAACGAAAAAAAGAATTAATTGAGGTTGTTAATATTTTATCCATTTGAACAACGAGCCTTGATAGTAATGAACATTTATGTCAATTAGGCTTAAAAAAAACGCATATGATGCACTATTAATGTAAATCTTATCTAATTATAAATAAGAAAATTGAGCTTAAACGGTCAAATTCAAATTAGCAGTATTCAGTATATTGATTTTTTTTTACAACAATCATCAAATTAGTTTTCCTAAAATCCTTAGAAAGACTAACTCAAAGAATGCAATCTGCAAATTCAATTTCAAAAAGTGAAAAGATAAATTTCAATTCTTATAAGGCACTTTTGAATTTAAACAAAATAATAAGAAGCAATGTAGTTACAATATATAAGATTAATTTTAGTTTGTAAGAGAATTTAACAGTTTACTCAATTCTCCAGTTATATTTCTTCTGGAAAAACTTTCTAGGTTTTCGCTATTTATTTCAAGTCCATTATTCTTATACATTCTGTAATA
>CANHPJ010000014.1 GCA_947462515.1 Bacteroidota bacterium
AAAGAAGCCGGTTTCGAAATTGGAAATACCAATTCACCAGTTACACCGGTATATTTAAACGGTACAATTCCTGAAGCAACAAATATGGTTCTTGATCTAAGAGAAAATTTCGATATTTTCTGTTCAATGGTTACCTACCCTGTTGTTCCGAAAGGAATTATAATTTTAAGATTGATACCATCTGCAGTTCATACTCTTGAGAATGTTAAATATACAATTGAATCATTCTCTAAAATTTACAGCAAATTAAAATCTGGACAATACCAATCAGATAAAGTAGTAGCTGGTTAAAAAAAAAATTATTAAAAAAATAAGCAGTTATTTCCTTGAAATAACTGCTTATTTTTTTTTGACTTTAGAATAAATTTATTGCTTAATAAAATCTTCAAGCATTTTTAAATAATTCTCATATCCCATTGTATTAGGAATACTTCCGTGATTGGCTTTATCTATCCTAAAAGCAAAACCTTTAATTCCTTTATAGTTCTTATATACTACTTCTCCATGTGTTTCGATGCTTAAAAAATCATCATTACGTCCGTGAACCCATAAAAATGGCTTTGATATTTTTTTAATCTCTTCTGCGTTATCAACTTTTACGTTTACAAAATAAGAAGCAGGCATTTGAAGCAGAGCTGCATCCTGAACCATCACTTGCGTAGAGGCAAAAGGAGCCTCTAAAATTAATTTAGAGGGAGTTAAACTTCTTGGATTAGCCATTAATTCTGTGGCAGGTGCTGATCCTAAACTAAATCCATACATAATTAACCTCTCCCCTTTCAAGCCATTGTTTTTCAACCATGAAAGAGCAGCGTCAACATCCTGATATAAGCCATCTTCAGAAGGATTGCCCTTTGATAAACCATATCCTCTATAGTCTATCATTAAAACTCCGTAATTATTTTTACCTCCAACATGAGCCAATAACTTTGCCCTCTGCCAATAAAAATCCATATGATCTTTATTTCCATGACAATACATAATTACTGTATCACTCGCAATTTTTGATATATCACCGATATAGATTGCCTGGATAAGGTTTCCCTCTGAATTGATTGTAAATTGGTTTATCTTATCAGAAGGAATGGTATAAAAAGGGTCTAATACAAAATCAATCTCTCCCTGATAATTATCTAATTTGTAAGAATTTATTGAATTATCAGCATTGAATAAATTATCATCTAATCTGGCACAAGAAGAAAAGGAAAAAATGCTAATAAGAGCAAAAAATATATTTTTCATATTAATATCTAATGATTAAAATTTTCTGGTAATACTATAATAAATACCTATTGCACCCTTATTAAACGGGGTTTTGTAATCCACAACAATGTTTTTATTTTCATAATTAGGAGCTAGAAACTTGATTTCCAAATTATTATTCCACTTTTCTTTTTGTCCGCTAATGCCAATGTGTGGATTAAAAATCCAATGATTTTGTTGAATCTCATTATGTGCTTTTTTATTTGCTAGTTCAAACCAATTACTCATACCCAAATAAATAAAATGTTTTCCGTGATTTACTTCCCAATACGTATTTACATCAATTTGAGGCCAACATTTAAAATTACCCTTCCATTTATCCACTAGTATATTTGCCATTGGTGTAATGGAAATACCGGGTATAAATTTATTTATTGAATCATATTTATTTAACTCCCTGACCAGTCCTATTTCTGTTTGAAAATCCCCGAAGAACAATGCTGTAAGGTGAATACTTCCGAATGCAGTCGATTTATCTGACAGACCATGGCCGTATGTCACTGCTGAAAATGGAACCGGAATTGTTGTTCCTGCAAACCCAATTAATGGACCTCCTGCATTTACGGAAATAGCATTTTCTCCTTTATTTAAAGGTTTTATTATTCTACTTGGTGCACATGAATATAAATGGCCCAATATTATAAACAAAAAACAAAATGATTTAATCCTCATAGTTGGTTGAAATGTTTTTTAATTTTTGTCGAAACAATTTTATCGATTGGAAACATAAAATCGTCTTCATTTAAACTCTTTATTGAAATCCATCTGAAAATTTGCGCTCCTTCTACATTTTCATCAAAATTAAACTTCTCTTCATTAAATTCTTTTTCTTCAATTTCCTGAGAATTTACAAAATAATATATGCTTATCATCTGATGATTTTTGTTGAAGGCCGAAACTTGAAAATAATCGGTGGTATAAAAGTGATTGTTTACCTCTATCTCGCAATTTATCTCTTCTTTGAATTCTCTTTTTAAACAATCAATAATTCCTTCCCCAAACTCAAGCCCTCCACCCGGAAATTTGGTGAACATCATCCCATTCCTTAGCTCATCTGTCACCAATACCTCATTATTTTTATTCATTAATATACCGTAAACACGCACATTGAACTGAAAATCACTCATGTTAAATAATAAATATAGACAGATAAATAATAAGTGCTTGATTTTTAAATGTTTATTTAAAAATTCAAACTAAACCACAACTTCAGATAATTCTAATTTAATTAAAATACCATTTACAAGAACAGGGATTACAGGTGTCTGATCTGTTTCCAAACAAAAGCGTATATCTTTTTCAAGGTTTAGTTTTTCCAATCTGCTTCTATGAGAAGAATTGCCCAGAAATTCAAATAAATCCTGCTTGGCATTTTCATATAGAATTGTGGCAGCTCTAGTTGTATCGCATGAATTTTCAAATTTACCTGATGAAAGCAATCTTTGAGAAACTGCACCTGCAAATAAAGTATCTTCTAAATTAAATTTGTTTTTCCAACCAGAACAAAGCAAAATAATATCCCTATTTTGATTTTCCAGCCAGGTACTTAATAACGTAAGATTTAAAAAAGAACCTATTACAACTTTATGGGCATCCTTCGATGCTGCAATGGCTTGTGTGCCGTTTGTTGTTGTCAAAGCGATTTGCTTTCCCTTTAGCTCCTCATTCATATAACTAAACGGGGAATTGCCCATATCAAACCCTTCCTGAATCTCTCCATTACGTTCTGCAGCAGCTAAAAATCCTTTTGATTGATATTCTTTTGCTTCCTGAATTGTCGCCACGGGAATAATGCCTCTTACACCATGATGTATAGCGGTACAAATAGCAGATGTTGCCCGAAAAATATCAATTACGACAACGATGGCTTCATTATTTGCAAAAAGAGGATAGGATATAGGGGAAAAACAAACTTCGATAGATTTTTTTTTACTCATAATTTATTTAGATAAAACATTGAAAAACAGACTATTTATTTTTCAAATAAAACAATGGAGATTTTAATTAAAATTATGTTTAAAACAAAAGACTTAATAAACAATCCGTTTATTAAGTCTTTTGTTTTATTTCCTGTATTTATAAATCCTTAAACCAATTTAGATTCCTTAACTCCCGCTTTAGCAAGTTCACCTTTGTAAAAAGGCAAACGAACAACCTGAGCTCTGACAGCCTTATCTCTTATTAGAACAAAAATTTCAGAATCTGGCTTTGAAAACTCTAAATCAACATAAGCCATACCAATTGGTTTATTTAATGATGGTGACTGGGTACCGGATGTTACGATTCCAATAATTTTCCCATTAGCATCCGCTAACTGATAATCGTGTCTTGGAATACCTCTTTCAAGCAATTCAAAACCTACTAGTTTTCTTTTAACTCCACTTTGTTTTTGATTCAATAAAGATTCGCTATTAGTAAATTCTTTGGTGAACTTGGTAATCCATCCCAAACCTGCTTCGATAGGTGAAGTAGTATCGTTAATATCATTTCCGTATAGACAGAAACCCATTTCAAGGCGCAAAGTATCACGTGATGCTAAACCAGCAGGTTTAATTCCGAATTCTTTTCCAGCTTCAAATATTGAATCCCAAATCTTGTCAGCAAATTCATTATCAAAGTATATTTCGAAACCACCTGCACCAGTATATCCGGTGGCAGAAATTATTACGTTATCAAAACCTGCAAATTTAGCTTTCTTAAATGAATAATATTCCATTGTAGAAAGATCTACTTCTGTTAACTTTTGAAGCACGTCAATTGCTTTTGGTCCCTGCACAGCCAATAGGGAGGTTTTTTCAGAAATATTATGCATCTCAACACCATATTTATTGTGCTTGGTAACCCAATTCCAATCTTTCTCTATGTTTGAGGCATTTACTACAAGCATATATGATTTATCATCCATTCTATAAACAAGTAAATCATCTACTATGCCTCCTTCAGAATTAGGAAAACAAGAATATTGCACTTTGCCGTCAACTAAAACCGAAGCGTCATTGGATGTAATCCTTTGAATTAAATCGAGGGCTTTTTCACCTTTAAGAATAAATTCGCCCATGTGCGAAACATCAAAAACTCCAACATTACTTCTAACAACTAGATGTTCGTCATTTACACCTGAATATTGAACAGGCATATTATAACCTGCAAATGGAACCATTTTGGCGCCAAGTTCAATGTGTTTACTTGTAAGTGCAGTACTTTTCATAATAGTTTTTAAAAATTTCGAGGTGAATATTAAAAGTAAATTTTATTTAATCAATGGATGGCAAATGTTTAAAGTGCAAAAGTAATAAATTGAAAGGAAAGCAGAAAAAAATATAAAAGACTTTTGTAGTTTAGCTTGAAAATAATACAAAAAATATTTTTTTTGATTTTTATCATTTTTAATATTTCCATAGGACTAATTCTTTAAACAATTTAATCTTATTATTATGAAGGTAATTTGCATAGGTCGTAATTACGCGGATCATGCCAAAGAGTTAAAAAATGATTTACCAAAAGAGCCTGTTTTTTTTATCAAACCAGATACTGCAATAAGTAGAAACGGTCAAGCATTTTATCTACCTGATTTCTCCAATGAAATTCACCACGAGGTTGAAATTGTATTAAAAATAAACCGTGTAGGCAAGAATATTGATCGACAATTTGCTCATAAATATTATGATGAAATAGGTATCGGGATTGATTTTACAGCTCGGGATATTCAAGAAGAACAGAAGAAAAATGGTTTACCATGGGAGAAAGCAAAATCTTTTGATGGCTCCGCTCCTATTGGAAATTTCATTCCAAAAAGCTCAATTTCAGATTTGAATAATATCGGATTTAAATTAGAATTAAATGGTAAAAAAGTTCAAGAAGGTAATTCAAAGCAAATGATTTTTGATTTTGATACAATTATTGAATTTGTATCTAAATTCATAACGCTTAAAATTGGTGATTTAATTTATACCGGAACTCCCTCTGGAGTTGGATCTGTAAAAATTGGGGATCAATTAAAATGCTTTATTGAAGACAAAAAGCTATTAGAATTTCAAGTGAAATAGAAGTAATTAGAAAATATCAGTTAATATTTTTAATAATACCTTTCTTTTTCTTGATTTTGATGAGGCCATAGTTAAAATGAACAAATCTTTCACCCACTGTAAACTTTTAAACCTTAAAAATGTTAAAAAGTTATAAAAACTACTGCACTCTTGTTGTTGATTGAAAATATAAAAGAATTAATTTTACTTCAATTAATCTTAATAATAAAATAAATGAAATTTATAGTATCCAGTTCAAGTTTATTAAAGCAACTTCAAAGTATAAGTGGAGTTTTAAGCTCTAATAATACGCTTCCAATTTTAGATAATTTTTTATTCGAAATTAAAGAAAATGAATTAATAGTATCTGCTTCCGATCTTGAAACTACCATAACTATTTCCCTGTCTGCTGAAGCTAAAGAAACTGGTAAAATTGCAATTCCTGCTAAGCTTTTACTTGAAACTTTAAAGACTTTTCCTGAACAACCTTTAACCTTTACTATTGATGAGAGTAATTTTGGAATTGAAATTTCATCTGACTATGGAAAATATAAACTTTCGGGACAAAACGGAGTAGAGTTTCCAAAAATTCCTGTTATTGATTCTTCGAATTTTTTATTGATAAATGCCTCAATTTTAGGTACTGCGATTAATAAAACAATTTTTGCAACCGGAAATGATGATTTAAGACCAGTTATGTCAGGAGTATTTTGTCAATTAAGCAGCGAAAATATGACTTTTGTTGCTACTGATGCTCATAAATTGGTTCGATACAGAAGAAACGATTCTAAAACCGAAGGTTTAAATTCGTTTATCCTACCTAAAAAACCTCTAACCTTGCTTAAAAATCTTCTAGGAGGTAATGAAAGTGAAGTTAAAATTGAATATAATGCCTCAAATGCATTTTTTGCATTCAATAATATCAATTTGATTTGTAGATTGATAGATGGAAAATATCCAAATTATGAAGCGGTAATTCCTGCTGAAAATCCTAACAAATTAAGTATAGACAGAAATTCGTTTCTTAGTTCTATTAAACGTGTTTCTATATTTTCCAATAAAACGACACATCAGGTTAAATTAAAAATTACTGGAAGTCAACTACAAGTTTCTGCCGAAGACCTAGACTTTTCCAATGAAGCTGTTGAACGTTTAACATGTCAATATGAAGGAGAAGATATGGAAATTGGATTTAACTCTAAATTCATTATGGAAATGCTAAACAATATTGATTCAGAGCAAATTAACTTAGAAATGTCTGCTCCAAATCGTGCCGGAATATTATCTCCTGCAGATAAAAATGCATCAGAAGAGGATATTTTAATGTTGGTTATGCCTATTATGCTTAATAACTAGTCCTAATTTTAATAAATGAAACAAATAAGGCGACCAATGGTCGCCTTATTTGTTTTATAATATTTCATTAAACTGCTTTTCTATGATTTATTTTATCTGGATTTTTTTTCTATAAGTTTTTGCAATTTTTGGGCATCTTGTTTTTCAAGTTGAAGTCCTATTTTTATTAATTTTCCATTAACATTAAAAGTCACTGTTTCACCTCCTATTATCCAGTATGATTCTCTTAAATTTTTAAAGAATGAATTTTCATTACTATCATCTATTAATTCAATGTTTTTTATTGAACTAACATCGAAGATGGAGGTTTTGCCATTATTTTTTATTTCTCTTCTGTAATAAAATTTACCCTCTTTTATCAGTATTCGCTCAAAACCGAATTTTCTCCACAAAAAGGCATGACAAGTAATTAATTCAAAATATAGCCAAAATGCAAGCCAAATAGTTAAAAACAATTTTTCTTCTTGTTTAATACCAAAAAAAAATTGTGATATAACTACCAAACCACCTAAAGACCATAAAATGATCCATGAAAGAAGAATGTTTTGCTTATTTCTATCTTTCTTTGAAAGCACAACGATACTGGTGCTTCCATCTTTTTCAGAGACACTTATTCTATTATTATTCATTAAAGTCTAATTGAGTTAAACATGATTTTATAGCATCACAAATATAATCTAAGTCGGAATTTGAAATACAATATGGAGGAACCAAATAAATAATATTGCCAAGTGGCCTTAAGATGATTCCCTTACTTATGAAAAAGGGAAATAAAAAATTTCGTAATTCATTAAAATATGATGTCTCATCCCCCGTTTGGATTTCAATAGCTAAAATAGTTCCTGTGAGTCTAATCTCCTTAACACGAGGACTAGAGGATAAAACCTCTTTCATTTCTATTAATTTTTCGCAAATTCGTTTTATATTATCCCATGTTTCCACTCTGTCAAAAATATCAAGGCTCGCAAGAGCTGCAGAACAAGCTACAGGATTAGCCGTGAAAGAATGACCATGAAAAAATGTTTTATTAGTATCATCGCTTAAAAAAGCCTCATAAACATCTTCAGTAGCGGTGGTTACTCCTAAAGGCATTGTGCCTCCGGTGAGGCCTTTCGATAGACAAAAAATATCCGCTTTATTTCTAAGGTGATCGCTAGCAAACATCTTACCTGTTCTTCCAAATCCGGTAAATACCTCGTCTGCGATAATAAGAATTTCATTGTCTCTGCATATTTTTATCATCTGATCTAAAATATCAGCAGAATACATCAACATTCCTGCGGCACCTTGAACTAAAGGCTCAAAAATAAATGCGGCGATATCTTCTCTCTCAATTAATTCGGAAAAATTACCTATTAATTCCAGTTCGTTTTCTTGCGTGGGAATTTCAACTTTAAGAACATCAAAAAGATAATTCGAGAACGGTGAAGTAAAAATACTGCGTTCACTAATAGACATAGCTCCGAAAGTATCGCCATGATAAGCATTATTGAACGATACTATTTTATTTCTTTTAATACCTTTATTACTCCAATATTGAAAAGCCATTTTCAGGGCAACTTCAACTGCAGTAGATCCATTATCAGAATAAAAAACGCGTTTTTGATTTTGGGGTAAAATTTTCAATAATCTTTCTGCCAGTTCTACTGCAGGTTCATGGGTAAATCCTGCAAAAATTACATGTTCCAGTTTATTTAATTGAACTGCTACCTTTTCTGCTATATGAGGATGCGCATGTCCATGCGTATTAACCCACCAAGAAGATATGGCATCTATATACTTATTACCATTTTCATCGAATAAGTATGCACCCTCTCCCCTCTGAATGGCTATAGGGTCTTTTGCGGTTTTCATTTGAGTATAGGGATGCCAAATAACTTTGCTATCTCTTAAAGACAAATCTTTCATATGCTCTCAAAAATATTAGAATATTTTATAACCATGGCTTTATCAAGCAATTTTTCTTCATTGACTCTTCCAATACATTTTAAACCTGTATAATCCAGGATTAGATTTTCGGATGATGGATTACTGGCTCCATTAAAAATTATTCCTAGAATATTGATTTTTCTCGACTTCATTATTTCTACAGAAAGCAATGTATGATTTATGCTGCCCAAATAATTTTTAACAACCAAAACAACGTCTGCCTGAACTTTAATTATTAAATCAATAATAAATTCATTTCTGTTTAAAGGTACCATTAAACCACCCGCTCCCTCAATTATGAGCGTTTTATTATTACAATTTGGAATATTTACATTTTCTAATGCTATTTCAACTCCACTTATTTCTGCAGCAGAATGCGGTGATAGTGGATTTGGCAAATGATATGATTCCTTGTGAATACATGTAGTCTTGTTGCTAATTAAGCTTTTTATTACCTCAGAATCTGTTTCCAAACCGGTTTGAATAGGTTTCCAATAATCAGCCTGAAGTGCTTCTGTTAAAATAGATGAAATTATCGTCTTACCAACATCTGTGCTGATTCCGGTAACAAATATTTTTCTCATTGAGTCCTATAATTTTAACTGATTGTACACTAAATAACAATATGTTTTTCTAAATTTTTTTAACTAAAAAATGCCTTTTACTATTTAAATCAAGTATAATAAATACTATCCAGTTTTAAAGTATTTCCTGAATCTGATAATTATTTCCATTGAATATAAACGTGGAATTTATTGTCTCTCCAATTAGTTTTGATCCAAGTGGCGACTTTGAGGAAATTGCATAATAAATTTTTTCATCAATCAGGATCTTTCCTGCTGCTATTGAAATGTAATAATTTCCCAAATTGGTAATTACCAAACTTCCAACTATGACATGCTTTGAGATAATTTTTGGATCAATTTTATCTAAAAACAGCTTTAAATTGTTTGCCTCAGATAACATTTGAGAAGCTTTTTCCTGCTCTATCTGAGCCATTGCCCGCCCTGTTTCATGTTTGTCACCAGAACTACTTTTGGTTTCACTGGTAACCGATTCTCCTGCAGAATTTAAGGCATTTAGGGCATTTTCAATTCGTACATCAACATAATCTGTGCATTTCTTGAAAAGAATCTGCTTTACATTTATCATAGTTATGATGATGAATTTTTATTTTTTATAATTAACATCTGACTTATCTGGTTTTTGCTCATTGCCAAGATTAAACTTTCTAATATTGTATGTTATTTTTAACATATAATATCTGTTTAAAACAGTTATTTGATTATCCTCAATATAATTTTCCGTTACATTCCTGTTTATACTATTGTTTCTATTAAGCAGGTCATAAACAGAAATCCTTATATCAAGTGAATTGTTTTTTAAAAACTTGTAACCAATAGCTGCATTACATAAGAAAACATTTTGATTAAAAACCATCCCTAAACCACTGTAACTTGAATTTGTAATGTCAGTGTTCAATACTAATGCTCGCCAAGGCATTAAATTTATTTTAAAGTTAGTTGATTGTAAATAATAAAAATTATTTAATTGCGGCTGAATACTATTTTCAACCTTATTGAAGTTGCCGGTATACGAGATGGTAAAATCAATTTTTTCGCTAACATTACTTGATATAACTATACCACCATTATAATTATTTGTGTTGGAATAATTTAAAATTTCATTAACTATTCCCGGACTTCTATTAAAGGTATAACCTGCATTTAAATTTAAATTGCTCTTTATAAAGGTTAATGGAATAGCATAAGTTAAGAAAGAACGGAAATTTTTATAGCCATCTAAATTTACAGGTTTAGTAAACTGGGTTCCTCTTACCAGAGCTAAACCATTATCAATCAATGTATTGCTTTGGGCAATGATTGAATACTTTCCAATGTAATTCTGAGTAATACCTGCTCCAACAAACATAAACAGTGATCTTGCCTTTTCAGTATTTGAAAAACTAAAACGGGTAAAAATATTCTGTGCATATTCTTGATTCAAATCGGGATTTCCAGAAGATAGCTGCAGCGGATTACTATTGTTTACAACATTTTGCAGCTGATTGACACTTGGTGCATTAGTGTTGGTTCTATAAACAACTTTCAAATTGCTATTTTTGCTGAAATTATAATTTATGGTACTATTAGGTAATAAATTATAAAAGGTTTTCTGGACTTTAAAATTATTTGGGAAATTTTGAATGCCGGTAATAATGGTATTTTGATAATTTACCCCAAGCAATAAATTATATTTTTCCGCACCTTTTCTAAAGCTTATACCAGTTTTATGAGTTAATAATTTATTATCATAATTATTAGATAAAATGGAGTCAAGAAGATTATATTCTTTACTTATTTTATCCTTTAAATTTGTTTCTTTCTCCGAAATGCTTTTAATATAAGATGTTGAATAATTAAACTGTAAAACACCTGTTTTACCAATGGGCTCCGTATAATTTAAAGATGGTGTAAGATTCAAACTTTTCGATAAGGAATTTGAACGTTGGTCGAATGAAGCAATGGAATCATCGATGGCATAGGATATGTTTTCTGAATTCAAATTATTGTCTGCTAAGCTATTATTTATGACTGTAGAAATATCAAATGAAATTGTTCTTCCGTTTTTAAGGAACTTATGCTTGTATAAAAAGTCATTTGAAGCATTATAACCCGATGAATTTATATTGGTAAGATTTTTATTCTTATTTATCAATGAATTATCCAAGAGCCTATTATCACCGATAAATAAAGAATTTAATTTATTGGATTGAAAATTAATTTTCGGCGACAACAAAATGGAATTCAAACTATCTATGCTATGCTCAATCCTAAAATTTAAGCGGTTGTTGAAATTAGTAGCCTGAGAATTATTTTCTTCTGAGTACAATGGATTTATTTGTTGAGAAAGGAAATAAGTACGCTGCAAAAAACCATTATTATCATTTATGGTGTTATTAAAGAAATAACTTCCATTTATATTGGTTCTCTCTCCTAATTTGTCGCTAATATTTATTCCATATGAATGCGTGGTATTTATTCCGGCCTGTTGTCCGATAAAAAACTCATTTGAATTGCTATTTGACTGATATCTCCCATATCCAGCGCCACCTCTTCCCTGTCCACCACCTCCTCTTTGCTGATTTGAATTGTTGTTTATCCCCAACAGATCTTGATTTGAAAAGTTTTGCTGATTTATATTATTAGACAAACCTATAATTGAAATCCTTCTGTTTCCATTAAAAAAATTTAAGTTTCCTCCGTTTATATAACGTCCGGAATTGCTTCTATTATCGTCAATTCCATATCCTGCATATAGTTTACCAAACTGACCGTTATTCATTCCTGATTTGGTATTTATATTTAATGTTTTCTGAGAATTCCCGTCATCAAATCCTGTAAATCGAGACTGATCGCTCATTCTATCAAAAACTTGAATTTTGTTTATTAATTCTGCCGGAAGGTTTTTTAAAGCAATAGATGCATCATCACCATAAAACTCTTTTCCATCTACCAAAACCTTTTTAATTTCCTCACCATTGGATTTTACCGTGCCATTATCAATAGTAATTCCAGGCATTTTATTTATTAAATCTTCAGCATTGGCATCTTTATTCACCTTATAGGCTTTGGCATTAAAAATTGTGGTATCGCCACTTTGCTCTGTTCTTGCAATCTTATCAGTTATTTCAATGTTTTTAAGTAACAAGGAGGACTGCTCCATTGCCTGCTTTCCAAGATTAATGCTCTTGTTTAAGGTAACAACTTTTCTGAAAGATTTATAACCAATAAAAGTTGATTTAAGAATATAACTTCCGCTTTGAAGATCTTTAAATAAAAAATTTCCTTCCACATCCGACACAACCGCACTTATTTTAATGACAGTGTCAGGAGAAAGATATAAAAAGATGTTCGCACCAATTATTGGTTCTTCTGAATTAATGTCTACGAATTTTCCTGATAATGAATATGTTTGTCCGTTTACCGAACAGACAAATGAAAGTAGAACAAATAGTAATATAAAAATAACCTTCATAAATATTGGTTATTTTTTATTGAAGATTCAAAGAAATAGAATTTTAGAATGACGTTATAGGAAACTTTCAAAACTGTCGAATAATTATCGTTATTAAAAATTTTCTATGTTGGAAATTAATTATTGTACAATTGTTTTTGTTTAACAATAACTACTTTACCATAGTTAGATAATTTTTTAAAATCAATTTTTTTGGTATTTCCAACAATGGTGATCGTAAGAGGCTTATCTTTCAGCACTTCCTCATATGTGGATTTAATATCTTCAAATTTTAAAGATTTATACAAGGGCAGATTTAGTGAATTTGGATCCTGCTTATAGCCAAGCTTTTGCCATTCTTGTATTTTGGAAGCTATTAATCTAAAATCAGGTTTATCGGTTTGAGAACTTTGGATTAATGATGCTTTAATCATTTCCATCCTTTCCGGTTTCTCGGGCATATTTCTTATCAAGTTTACCATAGCATCAATTGCTTCATTAGTTTTATCAGCCTGACAACCAATAAAACCATTAAATAAACTATTATAGCCGCTTTCTTTTGGTTTTCTGAAAAATGCCGAAGTACTATATGCCAAAGATCTAAATTCCCTAATTTCCTGAAAAACTAAACTCGACATATTATTGCCAAAGTATTCATTAAATGCATCTATTTTAGCTATATCGCTATTATTTAATGGCTTACCTTCAATGTTAAAATTTATTTGACATTGAATAGCATTTTTTTTATTCAACACGTATATAATATTTTCTGAACCCAAAATTCTGCTTCGCTCATTTACTCCCGAGTGAAGTGTCAAACTGTCGGAAAATTCCAGATTCGATTTAAAAGCCTCTATTACATCCTCTAGACTCTTTTTACCGGCATAATTAATAGTTATTTGATGTCGTTTAGCCTGATCAAAGGCATAAAGGAGGTCTGATGCTTTAAGTTTTTTTAATTCTTTTCTATTTAATTCCTTCAGTTTTTTGGAATCACTTCCAAATAATACGAATTCCTGCAATGCTCCCGAAATAGAGGATGGATCATCCCGTTCTAATTTCTGAATAGCTTTTAAATCGTCTTTTATCTTGCTAACTTTTTCTTGATCTAATTTAGGCTTCAAAATTAACTCATTAATTATACTCAAAGCTGCTGAAAGACTTTCGTCAGGGCCTTCTAAATTTAAAATTAATTCTGACCCATTAACATCGAAGTAATAAGAACAGCCCAATTCATATAAACTTTTTTTCAATTCAACGGAGCTAAATGAATCGGTGCCAATAACATTTAAATAATCTGCAGTATATTTAAGTATGGGTAGTTGAAAATAACCAATTCCAAATTTAATTTCTGCTGAAAACACATTGTTGAATGGATTATATACTTTATTTAAACGAACACCGGGTTTAATTTCTTTGGATTTTAGGTCTTTATTAAAATCAACAAATTTTGGTGTACACTCAACTTTTGAAATAGTTTCAATAGACTTATAAAAGTCCGATTTAACCTCATTTTTGGATATTATTGGATCAAAATTAGGTTTATTTAAGATCTCTTTTTTGGGAAATCCCATTTTGGAAACAAACATTAAATAATTATCTCCATAGTAATTTTGGGCTGCCTTTACAATGTCATTCTTTGTTATAAGCTTAATTTCATTTTCTAATTTAATATAATCTGACCAGTTATTTTTTTGAACAAATGAATTCGCCATTTCCAAAGCCCGACTTTCATTATTTTCCCAGTTTTTAGAAATATTTTTAATAATATTCAATTTTACTGAATTAAGCATTTCATCAGTAATTTCTCCATTTTTAATAAATTCAAGCTTGGATTTAATAAGATTTTCTCCTTCTTCTATA